>JBGQHD010000132.1:0-9164 GCA_041497795.1 Planctomycetia bacterium | reverse complement strand
AGCTCGCGCACTTGATGGCGAACGCGCGGCGCTCTTCGTGGCGGTCCTTGTTGCCGGGGCTGATGAGCTCCACCGCCGCCACGAGCTTCATCCCGGCGATCGTCGAGAAAACCTGCACCTCGAAACTGTCGGGGAAGACGCCGGCAATCGTCTGCATCGGCGCCGGCGGCGACCACGTCGCGCGGCGCACGGTCGCCACGCCGGAGTCGCCCGCTTCCGCGTGGGCTTCCTCCGCGGGCCGCTCGAAAGTGGCGACGTCGATCTCCACCCGCGCGCCGGCGTGGGTCGATTCCTCCGCGATGAAATCGGGCGGCAGCCACTTCTCGTTGAGGCTGTCGGCGATCCGCGTGGCCCAATTGGAGTGAAACGACTCCCCGTGGTGCCGCGGATGAAGCGGCGGATGGAAGTGATCGAGCAGTGGCATAACGGTATTTCCCATGCCACGCGCGGGCGCGGTAGCTGAACTCGCCAGAGTTCAGCCCGCGCGACGAAACCGAAGTCTGGCGACTTCGGCTACATTCGACGCCGCGACGACCGCTGGCCCCGAGCGAATTGTCCCGCCCGGCAGGCGAGACCTACTAGCGCTTCACAATCAGCCCTTCGGCGATCGCATTAGCCAGCACCTTGGCCGTGGTCTCGATCTCCGTGTTGTCCTCGAGGGCCAACAGCACGGGGCTCACCGCAGCAATCTCACCCGCCACCCAGTTGGCGCCGGACTTGTACTTGATCTTCGTGCCGGCCGAAAAGCCCGCGGGCAGGCCGTTGCCGTTGGCCAACGCGGCAGGCTTGGCGGCCTTCGCCGCGGCGACCGCCTCGCCGGCCGCTTTGGCCGCCGGTTTGGCTTCGCCCTTGGCGGCCGGCTTGCCGCCGCGGACGCCCGCCAGGTCTTGCAGCAGGTGCCAGTTCTCCAGCCGTTCGTCAGTCGCCCGGACAAGCGTCGGGCTGGGGTTGCCGTCCTTGTCGAAGTGCTTGCTGAACCGCCCTTCGCTGCGGCAGAAGTCGATAAAATCGACCTGATCGCCCGTCTTGGGATTGGTCCACCAATCGTCGTTGACGGCCGGGTTGCCTTGCAGGCTGGTGCGTTCGCGGAGCGAGTCACCCTTACGAGGATCGTAGATCACCAGCGGGAAGGCCCGCGTATCGACCGCCAGGCGGGCCTGGTCGAAGGCCATGTTGTCGGCCACGCCGTGCTCCGGCTGGCAGGTGGTGTAGCAGGAGACGATGGCCGGGCCGTCGAACTCCAGCGCCTCAATCACGCTGCGGTAAAAATGGTTCGTGTGGGCACAGGTCGTCTGGGCCACGAACGTGCGGGGGTGCATCATGGCGATCTGGGCGATCTCCTTGCGGCGCTCCTGCTTGCCGGCGATCTCCTTGCCGTGCACGCTCATCTTGGTGTTCTGGCCGGTGAACGTGCTGGTCGAGGCTTGGCCGCCGGTGTTCGAGTACACCTGCGTATCGAGCACGAACACCTTGATGTGCATGCCTGAGGCGAACAACCGGGACAGCGACTGGAAGCCGATGTCGTACATGGCCCCGTCGCCGCCGATGCACCAGATCGGTTTTTTGTCCCAGCCCTTCTGGTCCCAGCGGGCGCGGATGCCCATCGCCATGGCGGGGGCGTTCTCGAACAGCGAGTTGGTCCACGGCACGAGGTACGGGTTATACGGATACGTGGAGGTGTACACCGTGTTGCAGCCGGTGGCGGCCACGATGCCCCAGTCGTCGCGATACTTGTTGCCGGTGGCCGAGCAGAGCATCCGCAGGGCCGTCCCCTCGCCGCAGCCGGCGCAACTGCCGGCCCCGCCGACGTAAATGTGCGTTTGCTCCTTGAGCATCATGTCGATCAGCAGATTGTCGCTGACGAACCGCTGGTCGGACGGCCCGACGTTCTTGAAGTACCGATGACTCTTGCGGATGCTGGTCATCGTGTCTTCGGTCTTGGGGATCATCTTCAGCGCGTCGTCGTCGCAGACGGTGACGCACTCCGCGCACCCCTTGCACTTGCTGGGGTCGATGATGATCTGGAACATGCCGCCGGTGCCGGTCTTCTTCTTGTAGCCGTCGTAATACTTCTTGGTCTTCGACCACTGCGCGCGGTACATCGGCCGGTCGGTCTCGGGGATCTCGGCCAGCTTCTTCTCCAGATCGTCCTCACCCAGCACCTTGCCGAGAATGGCCGTGTCGGGGCACTGCGTCACGCAGTCCATGCAGCCGGTGCAGTTCTCGGTGATATAGTCTGGGATATCCGGAGCGATATAGCTGAAGTCTCGCAAGTTGGCCGTGCCGGCTGGAATGAGCGAGCGAGCGAGCGACAGATCGGCCGGCAGCTCCTTCTCGCCGTAGCCCTCCTCGTAGCCGCGGATGATGCGCTCGTTGAAGTCGCGCACATCCAGGATCGGCAAGCTGACGAGCTTGTACTCGCTGTCGGTGAGCGTGCCGTAACAGTTATTGTTCAGCGGATCGCGCTCAGTGGGCTGATTGAGCGAAGGGAGGTCTTTGATGTCAGCAGTCATGGATATTCCCTAGGTCGGTGGGACCGGTTGCTTTCGTGCTTAGATTGAGATTTTCGGATTGCTGCCTAGTGTTTGCGTTTGGCCTTCGCCCGCTCCAGCTTCTGGGCAAACTTCGCGTGCTCGGGGGAGGCAAGTCCCCTGTTGAGCGTTTCGGCCAGGCGGCTTGCGCTTCTCGCGAACAGCGCCGGCTCATCGAGCCACAGTCCGGGAAAAACTCGTGACCGAAAGACACCAGTTTGGTCTGCTTTGAGCCGACGGCTGCGCTTGAAGTCGAACCAAAACAGTTCTTCCTCTTCGACGCACACCACGACATACTCGACTACGCCAGTCCGCCGGTAATTGTCCTTTTTGACGTTCAAGTCAATGGATACTGAGCTGTGGGAAACCTCGGTGAGCAATTCCGGCGCCCCGACAATCCACTCATCCTCGTCGATGTAGGATTGCCCGCCGCACGATTCCACGATGCGCAACCCTCTATCGGGCTGTGGTTCGTTCTGGTCGTCCAAGATGACGGTGGCATTCTCGACCGCTTCTACGCCTGGGGTTCCGGCCTCGTAATTGTTCAGCACTCCACCGACTAGCGAAGTGTAGCGCCCATGGGGATTCCGCGCTGGCGAGGCCATGTAGACAATCCCTCCGACCAGTTCGATCTTCACGTCGTCTGGATATGCCTCGTACCGCCGATGAAATTCGGATTGCGTCAACCGATCGCCGTTCTCCAGCACCGGCAGCGACCCAACGGGGCCGCGCTGGGTGAGACGGGCGGTCGATAGGGAACGCACATCGTCCATCCAGAGCTCCTGGCACGCCGGTTTGCAGTTCTCGGCCGTGTAAATCGGCGCGGGCATCGTCCTCAATCATGCGCTCCACCGAGCAAGCTCGGCGGGGGCGTTGGTTGTTCTCGTCGTCCCAGTAGTGCAGAATCACGTTCACCACCGAGCAAGCTCGGTGGGGTCCGAGCCGCTCAATATGCGGTGACGGGATCAGTCAAATGTCCCTGTCTCAACGACACGCGCATCCTTAATGAAAACCTCAATACTGTACGTGATCTCGACCTTATTCGTGTAGTGAACGCTGGTGGCGAGCCGAATGTCCCTAATCACACCCTCCGCAACCACGAAATCATCCTCGGGAAACCGGTCAGCGAATTCTTTCGATATGTGTTTCCCGATAATCCAGTTTCCCCAGGCGCCGGCGTCACTGTGCCAGACAAAACAACTGCGCGTTACCGGCTCCTGCCTACCCCGCATCCAAGTGTTCTTTACCTGCACGTATGGACGCGTGTCATCAAGGTTAGTGAGGCTAAATCCTGGACTGCCTGGCGAGCCGCTGGGCCGCTTCAAGGCAGTAATAGTAACCGCAGTTAATGAAACCACCACGCCACCGGCAATCAGCCACCACTGCCTGGAAGATAAGCAACGCCACGCCTTGCTACGTCCGCCATGGCTGATAAGCTTTCTCATTGCTGCTGCGTTCTCATGCCCCCATCATCCCTCGCGTCACTTCCTTCATCTCGCTGTAGCCGCGCTTCACGCAGTTCAGGTTGTCTTGCACCACGCGGTCGCCGCGCTTGCCGAAGTATTTTCGCAGGGCCTTTTCCATGCCGGCGTAGACCTGCTCGTCGGTCATGTTGCTTTCCTTGGCGTAGGGCGTGAGCTTGAGGAACGCCCCCAAGAGCACGATGCCCTGCATGCGCATCTGGAGGTCGGCCTCGGAGGCCACGTCGCGGGCGATCTGCACCATGTCGGCGAAGTACAGCCGCAGCTTCTTGTCGCGGATGAACTTCTTGTGGTGCTCCGGAACGCGCGCCCAGACGTCCTTCGGCTCGGGATACGGCGACTGCATGAAGATCGCCCCGCCGGGGACCAGCCCCTTGAGCGGGTTGCCGCTGAACAGGGCCGTGGTGTCGTTGAGCACCACCAGGTCCACGTGCTCCAGCTCCATGTGCAGCAGGATGTGCTCGTCGGAGATCGTCAGGTAGTACGTGGTCGGCAGGCCCTTCTTCTCGGACCCGTACTTGGGGTACGCCTGCACGTCCTTGCCGAACACGTCGCCGGCGATCGTGGCGATGACCTTGTTGGTGGTCACCGAGCCGAACCCGCCGACCGAGTGGCCGCGCATCGAATAGCTGCCGGTCCTCCGCAGATCGGGGTCTTCCTTCACTTTCAGGGCCAGCGGGTGGTCGATGCCGATGCAGAAGTAATGCGGCCCTTTGTTGATCATGTTCTCGACCACGGCGATCAGGTCGCCGGGCCGCACGTCGCGGCTGCCCAGGCCGGCGGCGCCGTGGTATGCCCTGGGGATGCGGTCGATCTTGTCCTGCCCGTTCTGGCCGGAGATGGCATCGCAAAAAGCGGCCTTGATCTCGCGCGTCAGGTGGTTGCCGGTGGTCGAGAGCGGGTCGTCCATCCGCTCCAGCACGGCGAAGGCGGTGCAGTCCTTGAGGGCCTCGACGATCCGCTGGGCCGGGAACGGCCGGAAGCAGCACACGTTCAGGCAGCCGACCGGAATGCCGCGTTTTTCGCGGAGGTAATCGACCGTGGTTTGGGCCGTCTCCATGTAGCAGCCCATGCCGACGATGATGAACTCCGCGTCCGCGCAGCGATACGGCGTCACGAAGTCGTACTTCCGCCCCGTCTTGCGATAGAAGAGGTCGAAGGCCTCTTCCAGGGCCGGCTCGACGCGATCGTAGTACCACCGCTGGGCGATCTTGCCCTTCATGTACGAGTCCTGATTCTGCACCACGCCCGACATCAGGGGATTGCCCGGATCGAACAGGTTCATCAGCTTATCGACCGGGGCGCCGATGTACTCCTTCATGAAGGCCAGCTCGGGCAGGCGGACCTTTTCGACGGTGTGCGTGGTGAGGAAGCCGTCTTGGACGTTGAAGAACGGCGTGTTGGAGGCCTCGGCGGTCCGCCGAGCGATCAGGCACAGGTCGCCGGCCTCCTGCGCATTGCGGCCAAAGAGCACGCCCCAGCCGCAGTCGGCCACGCTCATCACGTCGTCATGCCCGGCATGGACGTTGAGGCCCTGGCTGGTCAACGCGCGAGACCCAATGTTCTGCACCACGGGCAAACGTTTGCCGGCGATCGTGTAAAGCACCTCTTTCATGAGCACGAGGCCTTGGCCGGACGTGAAGTTCGTCACCCGGCCGCCGGCCAGCGCGAAGCCCTCGCAGATGGTGGCCGCCGAGTGCTCGCTCTCCGGCTCAATGAAGATCAGCTTGTCGCCCCACAGGTTCTTGTAACCGTTCTGCACGGCGGCATTGAAACCGCCGCCCATGGTGGTGGAGCTGGTGATGGGGAAGGCGCCGGCCCCTTGGGCGACGTTCACTTCGACGTGCACGACCGATTCGGCGCCGTCGCAGGTGGTGGGCAGGCCGGGATATTCGTAGCTCTGTTCGACTGACTCAGGGAGCACCTTCGGCGGGCGATCGTTCCGTGTGCCGATGCCAGTCGTGTCAATCGTGCCTTGGCTCATGGGGGTCTCTGCGAATCGGGGAACGTAACCCAGCGCTGGTGGCGCGCTCGGCCAGAGTCGGCCCAAGCATGCACAGGCATGCTTGCACCCGCGCTGCGAACGGCCTTTACCAGTTTACCAAAAAATCGCTCGCTGCCGAAGCGCGAGCCGTACATTGAACGACATAATCGACTGTCGGGTCAAGCCGGCATTGGACAACTTAACCGCCGGCGGAGGCTATTACCACGCTCGCCGGCGGATTCCGCGGTGGGCACGCTGGCTCAAGAAGCCCGGCTTCTTCAGAGAAGCCGGGCTTCTGGCGTCGCGAGCCGGGCTTCTGGCGTCGCGCGTGCTGCTGGCACACCTTGCCGGTCGGTCTCCGCCCAAAATATAATTGTGGGCGGTCGGTTGCGCGGCCGTGCCGCGTGCGTCGGGGGGCAAGAGCGTCTGCGCCAAGTCAGGGAAGCAGTCAAGTCAGCGGACAAGAGTGTCCGCGTTACGGCGATGCCGGGAGAATGAACCGTGCCGGAAGATGCTGGCGTCGCGGTGGCCGAGCCGGTGGTCCGTCCCAAGGCCCCGGTGAAGGACAAGCAAGACCAGCGGCGGAAGAAGCAACCGCCGTACAACGTGATCCTCTGGGACGACAGCGACCACACGTTCGCTTACGTCATCCGTATGTTGCGAGAGCTGTTCGCGCACGAGGAGCCCAGGGCCAAGCTCATGGCCAAAGAGGTGGACACGACGGGCCGCGTGATCGTCCTGACAACCACGCGCGAGCATGCCGAGCTGAAGCGCGATCAAATCCACGCCTACGGCAAGGACCCGCAGATTTCCCGCTGCCAGGGATCGATGTACGCCACGATCGAGGCGGTGCCGGGAGAATGATTTGGTAGGTGCCGCTTGCCGAGCGGCACTGGGCGTCGCCACGTGGCCGCGTCTCTCCGAGACGCGAATGCGAGTCTCGGAGAGACTCGCCCACGTGACCGGTCCCGCCCGGCAGGCGGGACCTACTGCAATTCTCGCAATTGGTCCAGCCCGCCCTGCGTACCCACCACCAGCAGGATGTGGTCTTCCGACAGCCGAAAGTCGGCATCGGGAAAGATCGTCAGCTTGCCCGTCAGGGCGTCCTTCACGCCCAGCACCCAAACGCCGAACCGCTTCCGCAGGTCGGCGTCGCGCAAGGTCTGACCCGCCAACGATTCGGCCACGGCAATCTCGACCAGGCTGTACTCCGGGTCGATGGGCAGGAAGTCCAGCACGTTGGGCCAGGTCAGGCGGTCGGCGACTTCGCGGGCGATCTCCTCGTCGGGAAAGATCACGCGCTCCACACCCATCTGCTTGAGGATCTTGCCGTGATCGGCGCTGACCCCCTTGACGATGATCCGCTTGGCCCCCAGTTCCTTGGCGTGCAGCGTGGCCAGCAGCGACTTGGAGATGTTCTCATCCAAGGCGATGACCACGGCGTCGGCGTCCTTGAGGGCGAGCTGTTCGAGAAACTCGCGCTCGGTGACGTCGGCCACCACGGCCTCGTAGAGGTTGTTCTTCAAGTCGTCGATGCGCTCGCGGTCCTCGTCCACGCCGGTGACGCGGCAGCCGTTCTCGTGCAGCTTGGCCGACAGTGCGCCACCGAACGAGCCCAGCCCCAACACGACGAAGTGCTTCGGTTTCTTAGCCAATGAGCGGCTCCTCTTGCGGGTACTCGATCGGCCGGTCGCGGCCGGTGCGCGCCAGAGCGACGAAGGCCGTGATGGGGCCGAGGCGGCCGACGAACATCAGCAGCATGATGACGGTTTTTCCCAGACCGCTCAAACGGGGCGTCAAGCCCATACTCAGGCCCACGGTGCCCAGGGCCGAATAGACCTCGAACAGCGCCTCGAGGAACGGTCCCCGGTACTCTCCCTCGCCGCGATGGGCCTGCTCGATCCCCAGCAACAGCGTCAGGCCGAGGCCGCCCACGATGGTGTAGAGCAGCGCCGTGACGCCCGCCCGCTCGATGGCCACGGGGGGAATCGTGCGGCGGAACACGTTCACGACACGTTGCCCACGAAACGAAGCCCACGAGCGGCAGACGAGCGTCATCAGGGTGGAGACCTTGAACCCGCCGGCGGTGGAGCACGGCCCGGCCCCGATCATCATCAAGAGGACCATCACGAACAGGCTGGCGTTGGTCAGCGTGCCGATCGGCACCGTGTTGAACCCCGCGGTGCGGCACGACACGGAATGGAACGCGCAGACCATCACCTTCTTCCACCACGGCATGCCGTCCATGACCTGCTCGTCCCATTCGAACAGCAGCAGGATGACCGTTCCCAGGGTCAAGAGGATCGCCGTGCCGAGAAACATCAGCTTACTGTGCATGTGCAGCCGCTCCCACAGGCCACGCCAGTCGCGGCGCCGCTGCCGCCGCAGGTCGAGCATCACGGGAAAGCCGATGCCGCCGCAGACGATCAGGCTCATGATCGTCAGGTTGACGGCGATGTTGCCCTGGTAGGGGGTCAGGTTGTCCTTTGGCAAGGCGAAGCCGGCGTTGCAAAAGGCCGAGACGGCGTGAAACAAGCCCTGCCACAGGGCCGCGAAGAACGGCTTGCCGTCCACCAGGTTGTTGGCGGCCAGCACGAGGAAGCCGGCCCCTTCGAAGGCGATCGTTGCCAGGAAGACGTGGCGGACGACCCACCGCAGATCGGTCTCGTTGCCGGCCCCCATCGTCTCGGCCAGCACGGCCCGTTCGCGCAACCGCGTGCGGCCTCGAAGCTGGAAGGTGATGAGCGTGGTGATCGTCATGATGCCCACGCCGCCGATCTGGATCAGCAGCACGATGACCGCCTGGCCGAACCAGGTGAAGTCCTCGCCCGTAATCTGCCGCGGCGTCGAGTACAGCCCGGTCACGCAGGTGGCGCTAGTGGCGGTGAACAGGCAATCGATGAACGGCACGTCGTCATACTGCTGCGAGGGGGGCAGCCAGAGGACGAACCCGCCCAGGAGAATCAGCCCCAGATACCACAGGGCCGAAGCCCGGGCGGGATATTTAGCGATGCGTCCGCTGATCGTGATCATCCCGCAATCATCCTGCGGCCCGGCGGCAGCCCTGGCGATCGCGGCAGTCTAGCGTGCCGCCGCGAGCTTCGGGAGGTGGCCCACGCGGATTCCGCTCAGCAGCCGGCCGGTCATGGTAGTAGGCACACTCCGTGT
>JBGQHD010000131.1:0-9171 GCA_041497795.1 Planctomycetia bacterium | reverse complement strand
CGGGCTTGGCGGGACTGCCGGTCGGGCGCTATCGATCGAGCGGCTGCGAGCTGGAGATTCTGCCGGACGGACGCCTGGTGATCGCCGGGCAAGATCAACTGCTGGCCGGCGCGTCGCTGCCCATCGGAGTGGGCGTGGCCAACGTCATGCGGTTCGCGGGCGTGGACCTGACAACGGCCGTCGAGATGGCCAGCAAGCACCCGGCCGAATTGCTGGGCCTGCCGTCGGGCGGCCTGCGGCCTGGCGACGCGGCCAACCTGGTGCTCTTTCGCCTGCAGACCCACGGGACTGTCGGGGTCGCCGACGCGCTGAACGTGTGCGCTACGATTGCTGATGGTCAGGTAGTGTATGGCCGGTTGACGGACGAATTGCAGTCATGATTTCTACGAGCCGTGCGAGATGAACAACCGCGTCGAATGGCTCTAGACTCGCCCCCGTCGGGCACGCGATTTGCTCCTTCGTCAAAGCTGGCACCTCAACCTCACCGCGAAGAGGCGGTCCCCATGTCGCCACAACAGCAAGAGCACGAGCTTCGCGAGGCACTCACCGCGCTGGAGACGGCGTTGGACACACCCGTCATCTCCGGCGAGCTGAAGGATTGGGTTGAGTCGGTCCACAAGGCCTTCGACGCCGCCACGGCGAAGCTGCAGGTCCAGTTCCAGCAGGGCCATCGGCGGCAGTTCGCCAACATCCTGCAGCAAGACCTGGAGATGGCTCGCCAAGTCGAGCAGCTCAAGGAAGAGGATCGGGCGATTCTGCAGCAGATGAACGAGGTCAGCCGAGAGCTGAATGGCCTGGCCGCGGTCGCGGCCGCCGTCGGACGCCATGAGAGCCGGGCCCAGGAGTACGAACGCCAGGTCGTCCGGGCCGGTCAGATGTTCATCGCCCGCGTGCGACAGCAGGAGACGGCGATTACCACGTGGCTGATGGAGGCTTTCCAGCGCGACAGCGGCACCGGGGACTAAATCATCTTGGACCGACCCGAAAGCACCCCGGCTGCTCCAAGCAGCCGGGGTGCTGGCCCGAATTGTTGGCAGCCGAGCAGATCTTTCGGGCAACTGGCCTTGCCCGACTGCCGCGGTCGGCTTATGGTCCTCCGCCTTTCCCTTTCGCTCGCCCCGGAGGCGGACCATCGTGCTCACCTTGACGCTCGGCGTCCTCGTTCTGCTTCGCCACGCCAGTGCCTGCCGGCTGCGCCAGCTTGCCGTCTTGGCCGCCTGCGGCGCCGGTCTGCTGCTGCCGGCCTGCAACACCGCCAAGTCGCGCAACGCCGAAGGCGTGGCGTATTACCTGCACGGGCATCCGGACTACGCGCTGCAGACCTTTCAGCAGGCGCAGGCCCAGGACCCCAACAACCCCAACGTCTATTACAACATCGCCCGCGTGTATCACCACAAGGGCAACGAGCGTGGCGACCAGTTGATGCTGGAGCAGGCCGAGAACTATTATCACATGTGCCTGGACCGCGATCCGGAAGGGACGCACCGCGATTGCTACCGCGCCTTGGCGGTGCTGCTGGTGGAAACGAAGCGCGAGGATAAGGCCTTCACGCTGCTGAATCGCTGGGCCGCCTCGAAGCCGATGCTGGCCGACCCCAAGATCGAGCTGGCCCGGCTGTACGAAGAGCACCAGGACTACGACGTGGCCAAGGAGCGATTGCTGGAAGCCATCCTGATCGAGCCGAACAACCCCCGCGCCCTGGCGGCACTGGGCAAGTCGCGGGAACAGGTGGCCCGCAAGCTTGCCGGTGAGGCGCAGCAGCGCGAGCTGACCCAGGCGCTGGCCGACTACCGCCGTTCGCTGCAAATCGACAAGCAGCAGCCCGACGTGGCCGCCCGCGTGGCCGTCTTGCAAACCACCCATCCGCAATTGGATGCCCGGCTGGTCCAGCCCGACGGCCGGCGAATGGTCAACGCCGTCGGCACGCGGCCCAGTCCGACCGTCACGCCGCGGTTGTAGCGCCAAAGTAGTAGGCACACTCCGTGTGCCGTGCTCCCAAGCAGCCATCGCCCTCCGTGAGATGCCTCGTCTCGCCGAGCGAGACGGCCACATTGCGACGGCACACGGAGTGTGCCTACTACTGGGGAAAGGATGCCCGGTGGCCTATCTGCTGAATCTGGCGTATCTCTTCCTCCTCGTGCTGGCCTCCCCGCTGCTGATCTTTCGGGCCTTGACCAAGGGGAAGTATCGAGAGGGCTGGGGGGCCAAGTTCCTGGGCCTGGCGCCGCGGCGCGAGGGCGATGCGTTTTGCGTCTGGCTGCACGCGGTCAGCGTGGGCGAAGTGAACCTGCTGGGGCCGCTGGTGGAGCGCATGGCCCGCGTGCGGCCCGATTGGCAGGTGGTCATCTCCACGACCACCCGCACGGGCTACGCACTGGCCCGGCAGAAGTACGACCGGCACGCGGTGTTCTATTGCCCGTTGGACTTTAGCTGGGCCGTGCGAACGGCGCTGCGGCGCGTGCGGCCCGATCTGCTGCTGCTGGCCGAGCTGGAGTTGTGGCCGAACCTGATCCGCGCGGCCAAGCGATCGGGCGCGAGCGTGGGCATCGTCAACGGCCGGCTGAGCCAGCGGAGTTTTCGCGGTTACCGGCGGCTGAAGTGGCTGACGGCCGGCATGCTGCGGCGGATCGATCTGGTGGCCGTGCAGAACGAGGAATACGCCGAGCGGTTTTTGCAGCTTGGCGCCGCCGCCGAAGCCGTGCACGTCACCGGCTCGATGAAGTTCGACGACGTGCAAACCGACCGCCACAATCCGGCCACGGCCTGGCTGCGGCAACTGGCCGGCATCGGCGAGGAGGATGTCGTGTTTCTCGCCGGCAGCACGCACGCCCCGGAAGAGAAACTCGCCCTCAAGGCGTTCCGCCAATTGGCGAAGCAATTCCCTCAGCTCCGGCTGGTGCTCGTGCCGCGGCACGCGGAGCGTTTCGACGAAGTCGCCAAGCTGCTCAAGCGCAGCGGCCTTGCCTGGCAGCGGCGGAGCGAGCTGACGCCCAAGCGCGGCCTGACGCTGGAGCTGAGCAACCGGGCCACGTCCAAGAAGCCGGCGAGCGCACCGGCGAGCGGGGGGCGTAAGCCCCCTGATGCGGCTGCCAGCGACGCCGGGCCGCGCATCCTGCTCATCGACACGATCGGCGAGCTGAGCGCCTGGTGGGGCACGGCGGACGTGGCCTTCGTCGGCGGCAGCCTCAACCGCCGCGGCGGACAAAACATGATCGAGCCGGCGGCCTACGGCGCGGCGGTGTCGTTCGGGCCGAACACCAAGAACTTCCGCGACGTGGTGGCGGCGCTCCTGGGCCGCAAGGCCGCGGTCGTCGTCAAGAACCGCCGCCAACTGACCGGCTTCGTGCGGCGTTGTCTCCAGCGGCCGCGGTTCGCGGAGCGCCTCGGCCGCCGCGCCCAGTCGTTCGTCGCGCGGCAGCAAGGCGCGACGGAGACGACCGTCAAACTGCTCACCAAGCTGGAAGCGAAAGATCGGTCGCAGCCGGCACGCCGCGCGGCGTAGCTTGAGTGTCTACACCCACGTCTTGAACCGTGGTGGGCGAGGCGTTTGCAGCCCAGCCGACATTCTCGCCCGCAGGCCCAACGAGCGATATTGAGAAACTATGTAACGCGCCGAAGTAGGTGTGACAATCGAACAACCAGCGGCTACAATTGGACTTACGGCGAGCCAAGGCGTGCGTGTTAGGCCGCAGATCTGCGGTCTACAGGTGTTATCGAGAAACTGTCTATAAACAAGTACGGCGGCTAAGACCTTGGCGCAGCGTTGGAGCGAACCGACATGAATGCTCAAGTCGCTGGAAAGCGATGGTGGATCCAAGGTGCTCTCGTTGGAGGCATCGTCGGTGCCATCGCGTACTATTTCTGCTGTCGCTGGGTCCAGCGGGTCTTGGCCGAAGAAAGCGCGAAGCACAATCTAGCGCATCGCGGTCCGGATTCCGACACGCTTCTTTTCTATGCGGTCGGTTTGGCGATCCTGGGTTTCGTGACGGGGGCCATTTCGGGCGCTTGTTCGGGTCCCTTGAAAGCAGCCGGGGTTGGCGCGGGCCTCGGTATACTTCCGGCATTCGGATTGCTTGTGCTTATCGGCGGCGGCACGCCGCATCAATGGGTGGTACAGCCGCTCATGTTTTTTCTCGGCTCCGTGTTCGTGTCGGGAACCGTTGCAGGTGCTCTCGGAGGGATAGTCGGACAGCGGCGCAGCGGTGTGCAACCGACCGAGTAAGCCGCCGAACCAGGCGCTGCAGCCGACCGCGGCCCATGTTGCGTTTCCGAGTCATTCAGCTCAGCGAAGGCCGCGGCGGCTGAGCTTGGTCGTTACGGCCCTCGCACCTTTCCCCGCTCCCACGCGAACCCAACGTGCTCCACACGCGTGCCCATCCTGTCCAGTCGGGGGACCACCGGGAACGAGCCCGGTGGAGAGCGCGCGTGCTTGGAGATGGTCTTGTAGCAGCCGGCACGCCGCGCGGCATAGGGTGGCCAACTCGTGGGTGGTGTCTTAATTTGAATCCAGCCGCGCAAAGAAACGCCCGCCGAAGCGGGCGGGGTGTCTCAAATCTTTCCCGTGAAGTTGTTGTAGTCTTCGTGCGAGCCGATCCAATACCAGACGTTGGTCGGCCCATCCACCACGTAGATCGCCCGGTACCGAAGGGTAACGCTCACGGCACGGCTGCCCTTTTGGTGTCGTCCTTTCTTCGTGTCCTTGAGGGTGTGGTTTTCGAGGGCCGGCGCATTAGGGTTTTGCAAGAACAGACGGAAGGCGTCTCTTGCGGCCTCTTGAATCCGTGGAGGCAGTCCGGCAAGCATCTTGTGAAAGGTGCCGGTGCGACATTAGGCTGACCTGAACTCAACGGTCTGTCCTTGCCTGTGCTGATCTATTGCCCGGTCGCGGAGATCGACCAACTCATCGTCAGCAAAGAACTCCGCATCGGAAGTCAAAATCCCTTCGGCTTCTCGGCAACGCGACCGAAATTCCTCGGCGCACTTGACCGTGAATCCGGCGCGTTCAAATTGCGTGAGGCGTTCGAGCACCGAAGGGCAGGGTCTGCTCCATATCCTGTATAAGTTGCGGAGCCGGTCCGACATTTCCTTGGTGTACTCCGTTGGTTCCTTGAGAACGGCCGCTCTCCAATCCTCATCCAACTTGGTAACCATGTCGAAGCACAAAATGCCGCGCTGCAGCAGTGCCTCGAACGTGTATGCCTGCGATTGGTCTAGATTCCATCCCTTGGCAACATTGATGTACGCCTCGATATCCTGTTGGGCGGTAGTTAGAGTGTCAGCCACGATACCCTCCACGCGCGCTCGGCATTCCTTCCCTTAATCATCGACAGGAATACCTTGCTCACTGCATCGTAATTGTAGCAGCGGCAAGCACTTACGTCAATGGTCTCCATAAGGCATTGCGCATGGTGTTCTTAGGTCATCACTTCGCGGAGAGGTCTTCCACGGTCCGAAGCGTGTTTACCACGCCAGCAGCCATCGAGCGAGTTGGCCACACGGCCGGCATGCGGTAATCTGCGGCTATGAGCACGTCCGCTTTGAGCCACAGCAATCCGCCCGCCTGGCTGGCCGTCTGGTCTCTCGCCTGGCGCGAGTGGCTGCGCTTCATCCGCCAACGGAACCGCGTGATCGGCGCCGTCGGCCAGCCGCTCTTGTTCTGGCTGTTCTTCGGCGAGGGGCTCGGCCCGACCTTCCGCATGCCCGGCGACGAGAGCCAGATCACCTTTCGCCAGTATTTCTTTCCCGGCACGCTGGCCCTGATCCTGCTGTTCACGGCGATCTTCACCACGATCTCGATCATCGAAGATCGCCGGGAGGGCTTCCTGCAGTCCGTGCTCGTGGCCCCCATGTCGCGCTGGGCCATGGTGCTCGGCAAACTGCTGGGCGGCAGCGCCATTGCGCTGGCCCAGGGGCTGCTGTTCCTGGCCCTGGGCCTGACGCTGGGCATCCCCTTTTCGCTTCTCGGCTGGGCAGGCGTTGTCGTCTTCGCGGCCGTGGCGGCCCTGTCGCTGACCGGGCTGGGCTTCGTCATCGCCTGGCGCACCGACTCCGTGCAGGGCTTTCACGCCATCATGAGCGTGTTCCTCTTTCCGCTGTGGCTGCTCTCGGGGGCTTTCTTCCCCGCGCCCGAGGGCTGGCTCGGCGTCGTCATGCGCTGCAATCCGCTGACCTACGCCGTGGCCGGGCTGCGGCGGCTGATCTATCTGGGCGACGCCGCGGCGGTGGAAGGTTTGCCCTCGCTCTGGGTCTGCTGGGGCGTGACTTTGGCCTTTGCCGCGGTGACGCTGTGGGCAAGCTGGCACGTCGCGGCCCGTCGCACGGCGGCTGATATGCTGTAAGCCAAAGCACTAGCGACAGCACCCCGGCTGCTCAAAGCAGCCGGGGTGCTCTTGTTCTTAATGCCCGGAGGAAGAGCGAGATTTAGAGCTGCGTTACTGCCGGTTCCGTGGCCGACTCGCGCCGTTTGACCATCGTGACTTCGTTGCCGCGCTCGTTGTAGAACACGTCGTCCATGAAGGTCCGCATCAGCACCAGGCCGCGGCCGCCGTCGCGGTTGAGCTGCCGCGGGTCGCCCGGATCGAGCACGCTCATGACGTCGAAACCGGGCCCCTCGTCGCGGACGACAAACCGGGCCTCGTCCGGCGTGGCGTGAAGCTGGAACAGCACCTGCCGCTGGCGGAACGGCGCCTGCAAGCGGCGCTGGGTGATCACGCCGAGCCCTTGGCCCATGACCATGTGCTCGCGGACTTCCTGCATCTGCTCGTGGCTGATCTCCAGGTTGCCGCGATACATGGCATTGAGCAGTGCCTCTTCCAGGGCCACGGCCACGCGCATGCGACCGTTGGCGTCGCAGAGGCGGAAGTCTTCCATCACCTGTTTGGAAAGGTTCAAGAGCGGATCGATCAACGACTTGTCGTTGTCCAGCGCGAAGCGAAACTCCGTGTCGAGCAGGCAAGACACGAGGGGCTGATAGTCCGTGTCGCTGCGCGGCAGCGACAACACCTGCTCCACCGTGTCCAGCAGCTTGGCCGTCAGGTGCGACTTGGGCACGTAGCTGGCGGCCCCTCGCTCCAGGGCCTCCACGGCCAGGGATTCGCTGCCGTGGGCCGTGATCAGAATGACCGGCAGGTGCGGGAACTCGCGGCGGACCGAGTCCACCAGCTCCAGGCCGTCCATCTCCGGCATCTGCAAGTCGGTGACGACGAGATCGAACGGCTCGTTAGTCTTCGCGCTATCCCGAATCTTCTTGAGCGCCTCGACGCCGTTGGTGGCGAAGCGAACCTCCAGAATGGAGTCGCTCTCCAGAATGCCGCCCACCAGGCAGCGGTCGGTCGCCAGATCATCGACCACGAGCACTTTCGGCATGTTCAGCTCCCCGCCCTCAGCGGGCCGCGTTCGCCAAACGAAGTGGGCAATACGACCCTAACCCTGACCTTGCGACCCAGCGAGAACCGCCTGATCGCCGGGCCAGTCCGGAAACTCCCATCATTGTACGTGCGGTTTCGGTCCTGTACATCACCCCGGCCAGATTTCACAATGCCGAGGCCGTTCGTCGTGCGGGCCTTGGCCCGACAACGCCCAGCGGCGATTGCTGGCGCACGAACGAGAGACGTTCCCGGACCATTCCCACCATGCCGCACGCACAACCTTTTCCTTGGACGACGACGGGCCGGCCCGTGATCGGCGTCTTGCACGCGCCGCCGCTGCCGGGCAGCCCGGGCTACGGCGGCGATTTGCCGGCCGTCGTCGCCGCCGTGCTGCGAGACGCCGAGGCGCTGGTGGCCGGCGGCGTCCACGCGCTGCTGCTGGAGAACTTCGGCGACGCGCCGTTCTTTCCCCGCCGCGTGCCGCGGGCGACGGTCGCCCACCTGACCGCGCTGGCGGCCGAGGTGCGAGGCTGGCTCGAGCGGCGGCAGCTCGACTTGCCGCTGGGCATCAACGTGCTCCGCAACGACGGCCGCGCGGCGCTCGCCGTGGCACAGGCCGTGGGCGGGGCCTTCATTCGCGTCAACGTGCTGTGCGGGGCGCGGGTCACCGATCAAGGCATCATCACGGGCATTGCCCATCAACTGTTGCGGGACCGCACGGCGCTCGGCGCGCGGCAGATCCAGATTCTGGCCGACGTCGATGTGAAGCATTCGGCGCCGTTGGCCGCGCGGCCGGTGGAGGTGGAAGCCAGCGAGTTGATCTATCGCGGCGGGGCCGGCGCGATCATCGTGTCGGGCGCGGCCACGGGACAACCGCCCGGCACGGCGCAGTTGCAGGCCGTGAAGGCCGCCGCGGGCGAGACGCCGGTCCTCCTGGGTAGCGGCGTCACCCCTGAAAACGTGGCGGCCTTCGCCCCCTGGGTGGACGGCTACATTGTCGGTACGGCGTTCAAAGCGGAGGGGCGGATCGGGAACCCCGTGGACCCTGAGCGGGTGAAGAGCTTCATGGCCAGCATCGGCGGCTGACGTACCTACTCGTGCTCGTGCTCGTACTCGAAGGCCCGGCGAGTACGGTTGCGATTACGAGCACGAGCACGATTACGAACACGAGCACGAGGTTTCCTATGCCGGACGATTCCCCCCGCTACCTGGCCCTCAAGGCCGTGATGATGCCGCGGGACACCAATCCCTACGGCACCATCTTCGGCGGCGTGCTGCTGAGCTACATCGACCAGGCCGGGGCGGTGGGCGCCGGAAACGTGATCGCCCAAAGCGGCTGGCCGCGGCGCCCGCTCGTAACCGTGGGCATGCAAAGCGTCGCATTCCACGAGCCGGTGCTGGTCGGCGACCTGGTGAGCTTCTGGACCCAGGCGGTGCGGATCGGCACGACCTCGATCACCATGCACGTGGTCGTGGAGACCGAGCGCGAGCGGCAAACGGTCAAGCTCACCGAGGCGGAAGTCACCTATGTATCCGTCGAGCTGGCGGCCGGCGACCGGCGGCCGGTCCCCATCCGCGGTGAAGAGCCGGCCCAGCGCTCTCCACGGAAAGGTCACTCGCGGAAGCGAAGCTGAGTGTGGCCGACTCGCTCTGCGAGTCGGCGGCAACTCGCAGAGCGAGTTGCCCACATTGAGTTGCTCGCGATTTGGACAGCGGAGTATCGCCAGCGGGCCGCGCCGGGTATCTTGGGGGTCGCCATGCCAACCCCAGCTCGCCACACCCGACGCCGAGCCGGCCCCCCGGG
>JBGQHD010000130.1:0-9188 GCA_041497795.1 Planctomycetia bacterium | reverse complement strand
GATCCAGCGCGATTTCCGCGCGGACGGCACGGCAGCGGAAGAGAAACGCCGTGAGTGAACGCCGCTCCATGCGCCGCTGGCTCCAGTTCGGCATCATGGACCTGCTGTTGCTCACGGCGGTCGTGGCAGTCGTACTCCTTCTTTTTCAGCCGGCCAGGGTCGACGCCAGCAAAGCACGCCCTTGGGTTGCCGGTGGATGGTCGAATGGCAGCGCAGAGTTGTTTCTGTTCCCCGATGGCTACTACGCATACGTTCCGCAACAGATTCCCGAGGACCGCGCCGCTGGAGTCGGCTGGACGATTACTCGCGGTTCCGCTAAGGGCACGTTTGTACTGAGATGCGGAGAATTGCGGTTCCTGCTCCGAAACGACGGGAGTAGGACCGTCATGGAACTGCTGGCCGAAGACGGAACCGTCACCTTGCAGTTTCAACGATCTACGGTTATGGAAGGCCCAATATCAGGTGGCATGCCGGACGGCACTTGGAGCTGGACGGGCTTTGGGCCTGCGCTCTTCCTCGAATACCGTAATGGCGAACTCGTGGATTTCCGCGATTCGAAGGGCTGGCGCGAGCTGGATACCTTGAACGCGCTGCGGAGTGCCCGAGGATTGCCGGTGCTCACGCCCAAGGAGCATGCGACAATGATGAACCGCCATGACTGAGCACCGCTCCCGCCGTTGGTTCCAATGGAGCCTCAAGTCGCTGTTCGTGCTGACGCTCGTGGTGGCCGCGTTCTTCGCCGGGTATGCGTTGGCGACGCGGCAGGCGGAGCAGGAACGGCGCCGCGCGGAGCTGGAGGCCCAGCAGGCGGCCGACGCCGCGCGGCTGGACGCTGAAGCCGCCGCCAAGCCAGCCCAGGCTGCGGCCGTGGTCCTGGGCCTGCAATGGCTCGCGCGGCAGCAAGGCGAAGAGTGGCGTTCGAAGGCCGGCGACGCCCCGGGAGATTCTTCACTGCGCTCGGAATGACGAAGGTCCAGCACGTCGAACTTCGCGGCGCTGATGAAGTGCATCGAAAACACCTACGCTGAAAGCGTTGAACTCCGAAGCCCAGGGTTGCCGCGCCAGCGGCTACCCTGGGACCTATCGCCGACAACCGCCGTCAACCCTGAAGGGGTTGCACGGGCGGGACCCAGGCGATTTTGTACAACCCCTTCATGGTTGAGAGGTTCTTCTACTCCTGACTCGTGACCCAGGGTAGCCGCTGGCGCGGCAACCCTGGGCTTCGGAGTTCAACCCTTTCAGGGTTGCAGGTCAGCAGCCACAATGGGGCTCTGGCGGGAACTCGAATTCCTGAGGGCCCCTGGGCCGGCAAGGTAACGAATGAGAACCATGCGAAACATCCTGGCTCGAATGTTTGTCATCCTGGCCCTCGTTTGCCTGGCCGCCGCGCCGGCGGTGCGGGCCGACGGTCCGCAGGGCGATCCCTTCGCCGGGTTGGGCGAGGAATACGCCAGACAAACTCGGCCGCTGATGAAGCAGTTCTGTCTCGACTGTCATTCGACGGCCAAGCAGACCGGCGAGTTGGATTTGGAGCGGTTCGGCACGCTGGAGGCCGTCCGCCGGGGGACGAAGGTCTGGCTTAAGGTCGCCGAGATGCTCGATAACGGCGAGATGCCCCCTAAGGACGCCAAGCAGCCGTCGGCCGCTCAGCGGAAGCAGCTTCGCGGGTTCGTCGAGCGGTACCTGTTGGCCGAAGGGCGGGCCCGCGCGGGCGACCCCGGCCCTGTGGTGCTGCGGCGGCTCAGCAACGCCGAGTACACGTACACGATCCGTGACCTGACGGGCGTCGAACTGGATCCGGCCCGCGAGTTCCCCGCCGACAGCGCGGCCGGCGAGGGGTTCACCAACGCGGGGGGCGCGCTGGTGATGTCGCCGGCGCTGCTCTCGAAGTATCTCGATGCGGGCAAGGACGTGGCCCGGCATGCCGTGCTGCTGCCCGACGGCTTTCGGTTTTCGCCCGCCACGACGCGCCGCGATTGGACCAACGACGTGCTGGCGCGGATTCGAGCGCTGTACCGCGAGCACACGGAATCGGCCGGCGCGTCGCGAGTCAACCTGCAAGGCATCATCTTCGACACCAACGACGGAGGACGCCTGCCGATCGAGAAGTACCTGGCGGCCACGCTGGCGGAGCGCGAGGCCCTGACGGCCGGAACCAAGACCATCGCGGCCGTGGCCAAGGAGCGCGGGCTCAACGCCAAGTACCTGGGCATCCTGTGGAAGACGCTGACCGACCGGGAGCCGTCGCTGCTGTTGGACGTGGTGCGTGCCCAGTGGCGCGCGGCCAAGGCCGACGGGACGGCCCCGCTGGCGGCGGAGATCAGCCGCTGGCAGCAATCGCTGTGGCGATTCACGAGCGTCGGCCACATCGGCAAGGTCGGCGGCCCTAAGGCCTGGCAAGAGCCGGTCACGCCGCTGGCCTCGCGGCAGGAGCTGCGGGTGAAGGTGTCCACGACCGCTGGGCAGAAGGAGATCACGCTGTATCTCGTGGCCGGCGACGCCGGGGACGGCAACGAGCACGATTTCGCCGTTTGGGAGCGGCCGCGGCTCGTCGCGCCCGGCCGGGAGGACCTGCTGCTGCGCGATGCGCGGGCGGTGAGCCGCGAGCTGACCGCACTTCGCGAGCGAGTGTTCGCCAGCGCGGCCAAGTGTCTGGCGGCCGCCGCCGAAGCGAGCGCCGCACAGGAGTTGCCGAAGCTCGAAGAACTCGCCGCGCGGCACGGCGTCGAGCCGCGCGTGCTGGCGGCGTGGCTCGATTACCTGGGCCTCGGCGCGGGAAGCACGAAGATCGAATCGCACTTCACGCAGAAGATCGCCAACTCCGGGGGCTACGACTTCGTGAAGGGCTGGGGCACCGCCGCCACGCCCAACGTGGCGGCCAACTCGTCCGACCGGCATGTGCGGATCCCCGGCAACATGAAGCCCCACAGCATCGCCATGCACCCCTCGCCGACGCTGCAAGTGGTGGCCGGCTGGCGCAGCCCCGTGGCGGCGACGGTGCGCGTCGCGGCAACCGTACAGCACGCTCATCCCGAATGCGGCAACGGCGTGACTTGGTCGCTCCAGTGGCGGCGCGGCAACACGCGGCAGCGGCTGGCGGCCGGGACGGCGCAGGGTCCCAAGGAGATCAGCATCGGGCCCTTCGAGAACATCGCCGTCAAGCCGGGCGACCTGGTGTCGCTGCTCATCGGCCCGCGCGACGGCAACCATGCCTGCGACCTGACGGCGGTGGACCTGACGCTGACGGAAGTAAGCGACGCATCTGGTGGGTCTCGTTCCTCGACCCACCCTACTGGGTCGAAGAGCGACGCCAAGAAGCCCGCCCCTCGCCAATGGAACCTCGCCCGCGACGTGTCGCCCGACGTGCTGGCCGGCAATCCGAACGCCGACAGCCTGGGCCACAAGGACGTGTGGCACTTCTACACCGAGCCGGTCGCCGGCGACGCCGGGCACGTCATTCCCGCCGGCTCGCTGCTGGCCAAGTGGCAATCGGCCGCTGGTGCCCAGGAGAAGCAGCGGCTGGCCGAGCAGATTCAAGAGCTGCTCTTGGCCGAAGGCGTAGGACGGATTGTCAATCCGTCCTACAAATCGCCGGCGAAGGACAGCCCCGACGCTCAGTTGTATCGCCAGCTTTCGTCGCTCGGCGGCCCGCTGCTGGGCGCGGCCCGCAAAGCGCCCACTTCCAAGTCCGGCGTCTCGCCGCCGCGAGATGCCAAGGCGCCAGGCGACACGGCGGCCAACGCGCCAACGTGGAGTCTCGATCCCGCGCTGTTTGGCAAACACCCCAGCGGCCAAGCGATCGAGCCCGCCAGCCTGTGCGTGCGAGCGCCGTCGGTCCTGAAAGTGCGTCTGCCGGCCGATCTGGTCGAGGGCTGCGAGCTGGTCACCGCCGGCACACTGCACGCCGAGACCGGCGCGGAGGGGAGCGTGCAGTTCCAGGTGCTGACCGCCAAACCGGACCGCGGCTCCGGGCTGCTGCCGACCACGCTCACGGAGACCAACGTCAACGGCACCTGGACGTCGGACAACCGCCGTGTGTCACACGCCGTGCCCGTCATCGTCCAGGAGGGCAGCGCGGCGCGCCGCCGCGTCGAGGCCTCGTTCGCCGCCTTCCGCGCGGTGTTCCCGCCCGCCCTGTGCTACACGAAGATCGTGCCGGTGGATGAAGTGGTCACCCTGACGCTGTTTTATCGCGAGGACGACCATCTGCGGCGGCTGATGCTCGACGAGCCACAGACCGCGCGGCTCGACCGGCTGTGGGACGAGCTGCATTTCGTCAGCCACGATGCCCTGACGCTGGTCGATGCGTTCCAGCAGCTTCTGGAATACGCCACGCAAGACGCCGACCCGAAGGTCTTCGAGCCGCTGCGAAAGCCGATCCAGGACCGGGCCGCCGCGTTTCGCCGGGCGCTCGTGGATGCCCAGCCGCGGCAGGTCGATCAGCTCGTGGACTTCGCCGCCCAGGCGTACCGCCGCCCGCTCACCGACGGCGAGAAGCAAGAGCTGCGCGGGCTGTATCGCAAGCTGCGCTCGCAGGAGCTGCCGCACGACGACGCTTGGCGGCTGACGCTGGCCCGCGTGTTCGTCTCGCCGGCGTTCCTCTATCGGCTCGAGAAGGCCCCCGCCGGCGAGAAGCCCGGCCCGGTGAGCGACTGGGAGCTGGCCAGCCGGCTGAGCTACTTCCTCTGGTCGTCCCTGCCGGATCGCGAGCTGCGCGAAGCGGCCGCCGCCGGCCGGCTGCGCGAGCCGGACGTGCTCGCGGCGCAGGCGCGGCGGATGCTCCGCGACGAGCGCGTGCGGCGGCTGGCGACGGAGTTCGCCTGCCAGTGGTTGCACATCTACGACTTCGACCAGCTCGACGAGAAGAGCGACCGGCACTTCCCCACGTTCAAGGCCGTGCGGGGCGACCTGTACGAAGAGGCGATCCGCTTCTTCACCGACGCCTTCCAGCGCGACGCCTCGGTGCTAAGCTTTTTCGACGCCGACCACACGTTTGTGAACGAGGCGCTGGCCAAGCACTACGGAATCCACGTGGACGGCATTCACGTGGACGAGTCTCTCCGAGACTCGAAACCCGGTCTCGGAGAGACCGGTCCACGTGCAGGATGGCATCGCGTGGACGGCGTGCGGAAATACGGCCGCGGCGGCATCCTTGGCCTGGGGGCCACGCTGGCGAAGCAATCCGGCGCCTCGCGCACCAGCCCGATCCTCCGCGGCAATTGGGTCTCGGAGGTGCTGCTCGGCGAGAAGCTCCCCCGTCCGCCCAAGGACGTGCCTCGCCTGCCGGAGGACGAGACGGCCACCGATGGCCTGACCGTCCGTCAGCTCGTGCAGAAGCACACCAGCGACGCGCGCTGCGCCAAATGTCACGCCCGCATCGACCCATTGGGCTTCGCGCTAGAGGGCTTCGACGCCATCGGCCGCCGCCGCGAGAAGGACCTCGGCGACCGCCCCATCGACACCCGCGCCAAGGTGCTGGACGGCGCACAATTCGAGGGCATCGACGGCCTGCGGAACTACTTGCTGACTGCGCGGCGCGACGCGGTCGTCCGCCAGTTCTGCCGCAAGCTGCTGGGCTACGCGCTGGGGCGCGGCGTGCAGCTCTCCGACGGCCCGCTGCTGGAGGAGATGGGCAAGAATCTTGCGTCGAATGACTACCGCTTTTCGACCGCGGTGGAGACAATAATCTGCAGCCCGCAGTTCCGCCAGATCCAGGGTCGGGATGCCCCGCGCGACGAGAACTGACTCCGGACGAGAAGCACGAAATACGAAATCCGAAACAAATTCAAAGCACGAAATTCAAAAGCACGAAATGCGAAGCACGAAACGTGACCCAGCCGAAGTTTCTGTCATTCCTGCTTCGGATTTCGTGCTTCGGATTTCGGATTTGAGCGCCGTCGTCCTTAGTCTGATGTGGTCTAAACCATGAACACTCATCTCTTCTGCCGTCGTACTTTCCTCCACGGCGTGGGCGTCAGCATGGCGCTACCGTGGATGGAATCGCTCCCCGTCTGGGGCGACGCGCCTGGCGCCGCCAAGGTTGCCAGCGAGGCGCCCGTCCGTCTGGCGGTGCTCTTCTCCGGCAACGGGTTCCATAGCCGCGAGTGGTGGGCCAAGGGGGAAGGCAAGCAGATGGAGCTGGGCAAGGTGCTCGCCCCGCTGACCGACTTCCGCGAGAAGATGCTCTTCATCCGCGGCCTGTTCAACGCCGAGGCGCTCAAGGGCAACATCCACAGCTCGCAGACGGGCAACCTGCTGTCGGGGGCACCCTTGGCCTCCGGCGGCGAGATTCGCTCGGGCACGAGCATCGATCAACTGATCGCCCAAAGACAGGGCCGTTCGACCAAGGTGCCCAGTCTGGTGCTGGCCTGCGAGAAGTCGAACCCTTCGGTCCACAAGAACTACTCGATGCTGTACAGTTCGCACATTTCGTGGACCTCGCCGACGACGCCGACGCCGCTGGAGCTGTATCCCGCGCTGGCCTTCGACCGGCTGTTCAAGGACGAAGCCCAGCGGGGCGACCAGAGCGTGCTGGATGCCGTGCTGGCCGACGCCAACGACTTCCGCCGCCAGATCAGCGCGGCCGATCAACGGAAGCTGGACGAATACCTCGACTCCGTCCGCGAGGTCGAGCAGCGCATCGAGCAGGCCGGCCGCAAGGGCCAATTGCAGGGCTGGCGGCCGACGCTGGAGAAGCCCAACGTGCCGCGCCCCGCCGACGGCATCCCGCAGGACATCGCCGAGCACATGCGGCTGATGTGCGATATCCTCGTCTTGGGCTTCCAGACCGACGCCACGCGGATCTGTACGCTGAAGCTCAACAACGACCACAGCTCGCTGCGCTTCCCGCACCTGGGCGTGGATTACATGATCCACCACCTGCTGAGCCACTCCGACACGGCCGACTGGCTGAAGGTGAACCAGTTCTTCCTCGAGCAAGTCGCCTACATCGCCCGCAAGCTGGAGGCGATCCGCGAGGGCGAGCGGACCGCCCTGGACAATTCGATGATCCTCTACTGCTCCAGCATGCTGACGGGCAACCACGACGCCACGCAGCTCCCGGTCGTGGTGGTAGGCGGCGCCGGCGGCCAGCTCAAGGGAGGTCGCGTGCTCGACTATCTCGGCAAGCCGAATCGCAAGATGTGCAGCCTGTACCTCTCGCTGCTCGATAAAGCCGGCGTGCGACTGCAGACGTTCGGGGACTCGAGCGAACGGCTGGCCGACGTCTGAGGTAGCCGAAGTCGCCAGACTTCGGGGGCATTACACAAAAGTCACCGTCAAGTTCCGAAGATTTTCACAGCCTCGGAGTGACCGGACCACATTCATCTCGCGGAGCGAGATGGCTACACTACTGCGGCGGCTTGCTTAGCGAAAACACCGGCAGCAGCAGGGCCAGGCCGATGCCGCCGACCACGGCGCCCATGGCGGCGATCATCAGCGGCTCGATCAGGCTGGTGGCCGCCTTCAGCGAGGTCTCGACTTCCTGGTCGTAGTAGTCGCTGACCCGCGCCAGCACGACGTCGAGCTTGCCGGTCTCCTCGCCGGCCTTGATCATCTGCACCAACGTGGCGGGGAACAGCGGGCTGCCGGCCAGGGCGGTGTGGATTTCCGAGCCGTTGGTCACCTGCTCCAGCACTTTCAACCAGAGCTGCTCGTAGTGGTAGTTACCGCTGACGTCGGCCGCCAGCCGCAGGGCGTCGAGCATCGAGACTCCGCTTTGCACCATCACGCCCAGCGTGCGGATCGTGCGGCTGATGATCACTTTCCGCAGAGCGGTGCCCAGCACGGGCAGCGAAATCTTGACCCAGTCCCAGGCCTGCCGGCCCGGCTCGGTCCGCTTGCCGAAGATGAAGCCGGCAATCAGGCCCACGGCGCCGGCGATCCACAGGTACCAATAGCCGATCAGCACGTTGGACGCGGTCATCAGCACCCGCGTGGGCGTGGGCAACTGCATGCCACGGCTCTCGAAAATCGGCGTGAACTTCGGCAACACCCAGGTCAGGAGGAAGATCGTCACGCAGATGGCCATCACTAGCATCACGGCCGGGTAGGCCATGGCCGCCCGCACCTTGTTACGTGTGTCGAGTTGCTTGCGAAGGTGCAGGGCCACGCGGTCGAGCATCTCGGCCAGCGAGCCGGTCGCCTCGCTGACGCGGATCAGCGAGACGTACGTGTGGTCGAAGTACTTGGGATAGCGGGCCAGGGCGGCGGAGAAATCCTCGCCCCCTTCGACCGACCGGCGCAGGTCGGTGAGCACGCGGCGGAGCGTCGGGTTCTGCTCTTGCTCGAGGATGCTGCCCAGGGCGGCCGAGAGCGTGACCCCGGTATCGACCATGATGGCCAACTGGTTGGTCACGTAGATGATCTCATACTTGCGCACGGGGCGGGGGAAGAGCGAGAGGTCGCTCTCCGCCTCGCCCGGCGCCGATTCGGGCTCGTCGCCAAAACGAAGACGGTCGGCGGCGTCGGTCGTGGGATAGTCGAAAGTCGTGGGCATGGATTAGCTCTGCTCAACGTGAAGTCCTCGTTCCCACGCTCTGCGTGGGAACGCCAGCCTTGCCGCTCTGCGGCGAGTTCGCGTCATGCCGTGTCCCTGGCGGCCCTCGACGCAGAGCGTCGTTGCTCCCGTTCCCACGCAGAGCGTGGGAACGAGGCAAACATCGAACATCCAACATCGAACGTCGAAGTCCTATTGCGTGAGCCTCTTGGTTCGATGTTGGACGTTGGACGTTCAATGTTCGGTTCTCCCCTCACCCCGGCCCTCTCCCCAGAGGGGACAGGGAGACGCTTTGCCGGCCGACCCCTTTCCGCCTTCGCACTGGCCGCTACTCCCGCGTCGTCTCCTTCAGCTCGCTGAACTCCGGGTCGTGCCCGCAGGCGTGGATTATCTCTTCCACCGTGGTGATTCCTTCGCGAACCTTGCTGAAGCCGTCGTGCCGCAGCGTGGGCATGCCGCCTTCCAGGGCTAGCTCGCGGATGCGTGCCAGCGGCGCCCCGGCGGTGATGGCGTCGCGCATCTCGTCGTGGCTGAACACCAGCAGTTCGTGGATGCCGATGCGGCCGCGGTAGCCCGTGTTGCGGCAATTGCGGCATCCCTTGGGCCGGCAAATCCTGGGCGTTACGTCGGCCGGCTTGAGCCCGATGCGCGCGAGTTCGACTTCGCTTGGGACGTAATGCTCGCGGCAGTC
>JBGQHD010000129.1:0-9216 GCA_041497795.1 Planctomycetia bacterium | reverse complement strand
GTATTCCTTCTGGCGATCACCGCTTCCGCTCCGCACCCGGCGGACGAGGAGCAAATGCCTGTCGAGCCACACTCGGTTCATCTCGCCCACCCGCATGTCGCCCAGGATCGACAGCGTACCCTGCTTGCGATTGGAATCCACCAGCCGCTGGACCCCTTCCTGCCGAGCCATGAATTGAGCGTTGTTGATTTGCGACTGTTGGATGTCGTTGCGCCGACCGCGGCCTTGAAAGGGCAGGTCGCGGTAATTCTCGTTCTGCGAATTCAGGACGACTGGCTCGATCGGCCCATCGTCTCGCGAGAGCACGAGCGACTCCGACGCCCGCGTGTCATCCGCAGTCAGGCGCTCCGCCAGCGCCTGATAGGTGACGAGCTTTGCCAGCTCTCCCAATCTTTTCTCAGCCGTTTGGATTAGCTTCAGCGACTCGGCGGACAGCTTCGACTTGGCCGCATTCTTCACCACCCACGGTGACGCGAATTGGCCGTCCGGCAAACACTTAAAAGGCAGCAGCACGTACGGCGGCATATTCTTGGGCAGCGTGGTCTGAAGAGGCGTGGCCGTCTGATCCGGCGTCATAAAGGCGAAGTACGGCTCTTGAGCCAAAACAGAGCCCAGCAGAGCGTCCATCTGCCAGAGCGCCGGCGCCACGGCGTCCTCAAACTCTGCACGGGCGTTGGCGACGGTTTCCGCCGACTCGGCGCGGAGTGCGGCAAAGCTGATCCAGCCCATCGCTGCCAGCACCACGGCCACGCAGAGGCCAAAGCTGAGCCAAACGAGCCAGGGACGTTTCATGCGAGCGGCAAGAGTTCGTGGGACGGCCGTGCCGGCGCAGACTGCCAGCGCCGATTCACCTCACTATTCTAAGCCCTGGGGCACTCCCGGGCGTAACAACTTCGTAACGCCGGGGAAAGAGGCACGAAGCACCCCGGCTGCTGCGAGCAGCCGGGGTGCTACAGGTCTGTACGCAGGTTCCACCCGCTGGGCGCAACTTGGTCCGGCTCGGCTCGCCGGCCTACTTGGCAAGCCGGACTTACTGGCGGGGCAGCAGCTCCATCCCTTGCTGCAGCTCTTCGGGCGACAGCACCTTGTCGCCGTCGCGGTCGAGGCGGTCGAAGAGGCGGCGCAGCCGCTCCGGCACTTCGTCGCGGGTCACCTTGCCGTCGCCGTCGCGATCGAACTGCTTGAGGATTTCAGCAGGGCTGAACGCCAGGCGGCCGCCGCGGGGCGGCGTGGCCGGCGCCGTCCCTAGAGGCGGCGCTTCGAGCGGCACTCTCGCGCCGCCGGCATCAGCGACGTCGGAAGCAGCCATGTCGGCCGCCCGGCTTTTCGGCGTCCGCGGCACGGCGATGTCGAAGTAGCCGATCATCATCTCGTTCCACGTCTGGTCGCCCCAGCGGACCGTGGCCTTGGGATTGGGGTTGCTCGGGTTGTTCTCCGAGTTGTCGTAGTGCGCGATGCAGTGCATTCGCGTGCCCGCGGGCAGCGGCTTCGGCTCGGCCAGGCGATACGACGTTTGCCAGTTGAAGTCGTAGTGCGGCACGTCGAGGATCGTCTCTCGCTGGCCATCGGGATAGACGGCCTCGTAGAAGAACGACTTGCCGCGGACGTGCATGTGCGGCATCAGGCCCAAGAGCAGCACGTCGGCCGACTGGCCGCGGCCGGTGGCCTCGACGCGGTGGTTGTCGGCCAACGGCGGAATGGAGAGCGCCAGCGACGCCGCGCTGATGGTCATCACCTCCTGCTTCACGTCCTTGGGATCGGCGAAGATGAAGCCCACCTTCGTGCGGTCCTTCTGCGGCGAGCCGTTGGGCGTGTAGTGCACCTGGAAGACCAGCTTGCTGCCGGCCGGAACGCGCTTGGCCATGCCGTCGGGGAACGGCAGCGGCCGCAGGCCCGGCACGTAGCCGACCAGAAAGCCGCCGGCCCCGCCCGCCACGCGCCGCAGGTCCCCCTCGGAGGCGAAGACGAGCACGTGGTGCACGACGGCCCGGTTGTCCGGCAGTACTTCGGCCACTTTGATCCACTTATCTTCCTTGAAGCCGGGGTCGGCGATGAAGTACTGGTACCGCACGGCCCCCGTGGAGGGCACGTCGTACGGCCGCTCGCGCATATAGACCACGGCATCCGGCTCGCGGGCAAGCTGCCAGCCGGTGGTGAACCTGCGCGGCTTGGGGACTTGCTTCAGATCGCCGGATGGCGCACCGTCGTCCACCCATTGAGCGATGAGCTTCTTCTCTTCGCTGGTCAACCGCCGGTCGTTGAGGAACTTGCCGTGCTTGGGATCGGCGTGCCAGGGGGGCATGCGCTCGTCGCGGACGACCTCGGCGATCGTCTCGGCCCAGCCGACCACTTCGTCGTAACTGGTCAGCGCGAAGGGGCCGATCTCCCCCTGGCGATGGCACTCGACGCACCGCTGCTGGAAGATCCGCGAGATCTGGTTGGCGTAGGTCACCTTGGCGTCGGCCTTTGGCTGCTGCACCCGGCCAATGCGGCAGCCCGACGACTCCGTCTTGGCGACGCTGATCGGCTTGCCGGCCAGCAGCTCTTCGACGGCGACTCGCAGGTCCTGCCGTTTGGCCTGGTCGCGCAGGAAGCCGATACCGTACTGATCGTCGATGCGGCCCCAGTAGCGGACGACGCGATCGCCGCCATCGTGGCCGCCATCGTGGCCGCCATCGAGCAGGAAGACCTCCGGAGTGCGCTGGGCCCCCATTTGGTCCGCGACGCGGTTGCCCAGGTCCTTGAGGATCGGGAACGCCAGCTCATGCCGCCGGGCATAAGCGGCGATCTCGGTCACCGAGTCCTGGCAGTTGGCGTCGATGGCTAGGAATCCCACGCCCTTGGGCTCGAACTCGTCGGCCAGCTTCTTCAGCCGCGGGGCATAGAGCTTGGCCAGCGGGCATTCGACGCCCAGGAAGGCCACGACGACGAGCTTGCGGTCCTTGAAATCGGCCAGCGAGACGGCCTTACCGCTGTGGTCCTTCAACGTGAACTCGCCGACCTTCCGGCCCAGCGGCGACTTCCCCTTCTCGGCTGATGCCGCTGCGGCGGCAGCAGCGGCCGGCTTTACGTCCTCGGCGCGGATAGGCTGAAGGGCGAGCAGCGCGACAACCAGAGTCAGCAGCAGGGCGATTCGCAGCATGAGGTTTCCTTATCTTCGTTTTCCGCGGGCTTCTTTCACCGGGCCGGCAGCCACGGAGCGATACCGCTTCGGTGGACGACAGGTTTCGCCAGCGCTGGCCGTCGTCGTGCAGGCAAGATGCCTCACCGGCGATCGCTCTCTATTAAACCCCGGTTGGGAGAGGGTTGACCGGGCGCCCGGCGCCTGAAAGAATCTGGGAATTCCGCGTTTGGCATTTGCATGGCGCAGCCATCTTGCGAATAATGACGCAACTTTACCAGCCGTACCGGGCCAAGCAGGATACCCTCCCGCCCGACCCCCGCCGGCAAGTCGGACCGCAGCCCTACCGCAAGACGGCCGCGGATGCGCTGGGTCCCAATCGCAGTTCGTCGGCCAGGCCCCCTGGCCTGGTTTGCAGAGTTTGTTGTTTCGTGGTGCGAAGTGCCTAGCTTCGCCGCATGTGTCACCAAGAGGAGACTGCCTATGAGGTCAAGAGTCGCGTTGGGCCTGGCGGCAGCCGTGCTGGCAAGCGCGGTGGCCGTACAAGCCGAGGAGTTGAAGAGCGGGCTTGCCGTCGGCAAGAGCGTGCCCGCCTTCGACGTCGTCAAATGCGGGGGCGCCCCGAAAGACGGCGTGAAGGAAGGCCAGCAACTGTGCTATCGGTGAAAGTTGGGCGGGCGCCCCGTCGTCATGGTCTTCGCGAAGGAGACCGGCGACGCCTTGGCCAGTCTGGTCAAGCAGATCGATAAGGTCGTAGCCGACAACCAGGACAAGAAAGCCGCTTCGTTCGTCAACATCATCGGCGAGGACCGCGAGAAGCTCGAAGCAACCGCCAAGAAGTTTGGCGAGCCCTACGAGAACGTAGCGGTCGTCGTGCCGGTGGAGTTTGAGGCCGGGCCGAAGGATTTCGGAGTCAACCCGGAAGCGGGCGTGACGGTGATCATCTACCGTGGCCAGAAGGTCACGGCCAACCACGCCATCGCTCCCAAGAAGCTCGATGAGAAGGCCATCAAGGCGATCATCGAGGACGCCAAGAAGAACCTGGAGAAGTAGAACGGAATTCATTCCGTTCGATGGCAGCGGCAGTCATGGTTTGCACCACGGCCCAGGCGCTCGTTAGCGGGCGACCTGGGCCGTGTTCTTTTCGTAACGGAATGTCATTCCGTTCGCAAGGCAAGAGACTAACTAATGCGGCCAGAGCCGTTGCGCGGCGGATTCGGCGCCGCTGCCCTCCAACTCGCGGAGCGAGTTGGCCACACTACCGCGGCCGGCGCGGCAGGGCGGGCGCGCCGGCTTGCCCGCGCGACGTCGCCATGAAATCTTCCAGCCGCTTCTGGGGCGGCTGCGGCGCAGCGGGGAGCCCGCCTTTCGCGCGTTGGATCACGGCTTCGACCTCCATCGCCAGTCGCGTGAACGTCTCGCCGATGTCGCTGCCGGAGAGGAAGACGGCGAACTGGTTGCGCTCGGCCGCCTGGCCGAAGCCCTTGCGCTGCGGGATCGGCGTCTCGAAGAGGTGCACCGGCTCGCCCCAGCGGTCGCGGCATTGCACGCCTAGGCGGTTCCAGCGGTCGCGCTCCACGTCGGCCAGGCCGGCCTTTTCTTGCACCATGTTGGCCAGGATGCCCATCACGTTGAGGTTCGGGCAGACCCGCGAGTTGGCCTTCATGTGCTTGAGCGACGCCAGCAGCCGTGGCGCGGCTTCCATCGAAGTTTCGTCCAGCAGCGTCGGCACCAGCACGAAGTCGCTGCACGCCAGGGCGTTGATCGAAGCCGTGGTCCGCCGCGGCGGGCAATCGAGCAGGATGTAATCGAAGTCGCGCTGGAACGTGGGATCGTGCAGCAGCTCGCGGAGATGGAACCGCACGTCGCTGTCGGTCTTGCCGATCAGCCAGCGGGCCATGAGCCGCTCCTCGAAATCGGCCAGCGCGTCGTCAGTGGCCAGGATTTTGAAGCGGTGCGTCGGCCGGTCGATCGGCTCCATGCAGGTCCGCAGCCGGCCGAGGTTTGGCCGGTCGTCGGCGAACAGCTTCTGCACCATCCGCCCGTCTTGCCGCAGGTAGGCCACCTGCTTGGGCGGCAGGCACAGCGAGGTGAGCGAGCCCTGGAAGTCGAGGTCCACCAGCAGCACGCGTTTGCCTTGCTTCCAGAGCGTGGCGCCGAGGTTGGCCGAGATAGTCGATTTGCCGACGCCCCCCTTGAGGTTCATCACCGAGATGATGCAGGCCGCCCCGGTCTGCAGCGGCCGGAACGCCGGGATGTGGCCGAAAGCCTCGCCTTCCCAAATGCGGCCCTTGCTCTCGGCCACGTGCAGGATCCGCCAGTCGGCCCGGTTGTAGAGGTCCTTCAGCTCGCGGTAATCGTCGGTGGCCTGGTGGAGCTGATCGGTGAAGTCCTTCTCCCGGCTGAGCAGCGAGGCGATCCGCCCCTCGCGCTCGGACATTTGTTTCTCGATGGACTGGCGGGCCGTGCGAGCCTGGCCATCGACCGTCTTCAGCCGGCTATTCTCGCCGGAGAGATCGCGGATTTCCCGGTCGCGGCGGGTCACGCAGCCCTCCAGCGAAGCCCGCGTCTCGCGGGCCAACTGCATCTGGGCGCCGACGGCCTCTTGGGCTTCGTTGAGCCGCTGGAGCAGGGTGTGGCTCGACTGCTTTTCGTGCAAAGCCAACTGCTGGGCCTGTTGCGCCTCGGCCCGCAGCCGCCGCATCTTGCGAGCGGCGACCAGCGCGTGCAGCACGATTCCGGCCACGAAACACCCGACCAGGCCCACGGCGACGAGCACGCTTTGGCTCACGGGTCCCAGGTACTCGGCAAGATCGGGCATTAACGGCTCCTCAGGGCGAAGAATCGCCCGCGGAATGGCGGGCGGCGACGGCACTCGGCGGACGGGGCTCAGCGGCTTCTCTTATCGTCGCATCGGCAGGGCGCAGGGTCAAGCGGCGGAGAGTAGCCATCTCGCTCCGCGAGATGGAGTGGAGCGTGGACCACTCGCTCCGCGAGTTGGAGTTCCCCGTCAAGGAATTGAGCATCCTACGGAATACGCCGACTTTACCGGCTGGGTGTTCGCATACTCGACAGCTGGGTCATCCGATTGGACCGACCGAAACGCCTCCCAAGGTGTGAACAGCAAGCCCCGGACAAACGCGACGACCAAGGCAATCGCGGCGGCGACTCGAGAGCGGAAGTAGAGGCCACGGGCTGCCGCAATCGCCAGGACCAAGAGGCCGCTGCCCGACTCAGAGAGTCAGGCTACGGCACGCGGGCATGATGGCCACATTACCCGGCCGGGTCGATGCCGCTGGCCCACGGGCCGGCGAGCTTCTGATAAGCCGGCGGCAGGGGGCGCGTGAAATCGGGCGCGGGCTTGCCCTCGGCAAGCCGCTGGTCCTTCGGCCGAGCCGCGGAACGCTCGCGGGAGGCCAGCTCCCAGCCCTGCGCGAGCTGGCTGCCGCCGCTGACCACCTGCTGGTCGTCCCACTCCAGCACCTTGCCCTCGCGGTAGCTTTGCACGCCCATCAGCGCGGTCACCGTGGCGGCGGCCGCCAGGTCCGGCGGGTTGTGGCAATGGGCCGGATCGTTGCGCTCGATCGCTTCGAGGAAGTTCTCCCAGTGGGCCAGCGTTTCGTCCTGCGGCCGAGGCACCGCGACGTGCTGCCGGCGCGTGTTGGCCGAGCGCGTGATCTGCGGCCGCTCGGGCAGGATGTCGAAGCCGTCCTTTCCCAAATCGAAGACGATCGTGCCCTGCTGACCGCGGATGCACTGCTCGATGGGGTGGTCGCAGCACATCGTGGCGGTGACGAGCATCTGCATGCCCTCGTCGTAGTCGGCCACCAGGGTCACGGTGTCGGGCACGTCGCGGCCGTCTTGCTCCCAGTAGATGCCGCCGCCGGCCGTCACCCGCCGCGGGAAGCGCACACCCGTGGCCGCCAGCATTTGCGTCAGCCGATCGACGAACAGCTCGCCGAAAAGGCCGCTGCCGAAGGGCCAGTAGCAGCGCCACTGGGCGAAGCGAGCGCGGTCGAAGGGCATCTTCGGCGCCAGGCCGAAGCGGGTGCCCAGGAACATCTCCCAGTCGATCGTGCCGGGCGTCATGTCCCGGCTCAGGCCGGTCGAGCGCCACTGGCCGCCGGCCGAGTTGCGATAGTATTCGGTCTGGGCCTGCACCACCTTGCCGATGCCGCCGGAGCGAATGAACTCGTTCGCGGCCCGAAAACGGCCGTCGCTCGTGCGTTGCACGCCGACCTGCACGACGCGGCCCGATTCGCGCCAGGCCTGCACGACTTCGAGCGCCTCGGCGACGGTATGCGTCATCGGCCGTTCGCAATAGACGTGCTTGCCGGCCCGCAGGGCGTCGGCGGCGATTCGCCCGTGCCAATGGTCCGGCGTGGCGACGACCACCACGTCGACGTCAGGGCTTTCGATCACATGGCGATAGTCGGCCGAGAGCAGCGGCCGCCGCCCCGTGCCGTGCAACCGGCGGCCGGACGAGGTCTTATAGCCGAACTGCACCATTTCGGCCTTTTCCTCGCGGTGACGGTCGAACACATCGCACACGGCGACGGGCACGACGGGCCGTCCGGCGGCCAGCAGCCGCAGCAGCACGTCCAGATGTGCCCGGCCGCGAGCGCCCGCGCCGATCAACCCCACCCCCAGCCGGCCGTTGGCCCCGGCGGTGGCGGTCGCCGGCGCACCCAACAATCCCGCCGCCGTGGCCGCTGCGGCACCGGCGGTGGTGTTGATAAACTGGCGTCGGGAGACGTGGTCGCGCGGGGAAGGCATCGTGGAAACTCAAGGCGTGTGGCGACGGGCAATCCGCGGACTGCCGCCGTTGGTGCGGGGCTGATTGTAGCATACCTCGGCCGCCGACGCACGAACGACTTCTACGACCGACTGCGTTGTCACCTGCCGCCGCGGCCGCCGCGGCTGCCGTCGTTACGCTGTCATTCTGAGCGAAGCGAAGAATCTCTCGCACGCCGCGAGACCTTGCGCTGCCTTCAAGGGTGACGCGAAGAGGGCCTCCAAGGCGCCGGCTACGTCGTCAAGTCGCTGGAGGCGGCGCTGTGGGCCTTCTATCGCGGGCACGCTCGTTCAGCGAAGGCTGCCTGCTGGCCGTCAATCTGGGCGACGACGGAGGGTCCGAACCTGTTAGGTGCGACTACGGGCACGATCGGTCGATTGCCGTTTTGACGGGCACAATGCCAGGGCAAAGTAGATGACGGCAAGCGTTGCGAGTTGCAGGTAAAGAATCGCTCCCTCGAAGAACAGGGCCGCGTGGAAAACGAATCCGGAGAGAGCGATGGCCATGATCACCCGACTTTTGCGGTCCGGGAAGGAGTGCGAACGCAGCAGCAGGAAGACCAAGGCCACGACCAGGACGTCAAAGGCCACCAAACCGCAAACGATCCAAGAGTAAGTGCCCACGTCTGACTCTCCTAACTAGTGGTAATTAGACCGAAGACATCTTCTAATTTCATCGCGCGCAGCCCTTCCAGCGGCTCGTCGAAGCTGCAACTGCCAAACGACACCAGGCCGCCCTCTTTGGCCGAGCGAATCTGCTGGAGCGTCGCAGTGTGCTCTCGCCACTGCAGCTTGGTCGCGGAGAAGACGAAACTCTCGGCGGATCGCTCTTCCAGGATGGCCCGAATGTCTCGCTGCGGCAACGTCCGGTTCGTGCCGGCCAGCACGGCCGCGACCAGGACGTTAAGGAAACCGTGGGCTATTGTGCCTGGCGCGCCTGTGCCCAGCGCCGTTTCCTCGTGCCGCAGCGGCTGGTGCAGCCCGGCCGTGAGCTTGTAGATGAGCCCGTTGTCGCGGCAGGCGGCGATGCCGCGGGCCAGGGCCTCGCACGACGGATACGCCGCCGCATCCAGGCCGCCCGTGCGGAACTTCAGGCCGAACACGCCGTTCGTGCGCCGCAGGAAGCTGTTCACGCTTTGGGCCACGTCCGCAACCTGCTCGTTCAGCGGCGATTCGAGATAGACCTTTCCCAGCGGAACCTCCAATTCCGTCGCCGCACGGTTTATCTCGTCGAACAGGATCGGGATGCCGGAGCTGTCTGGCGTCCAGTCCGGAGGTAGGCGGAATTCGAGCGGCAGCCG
>JBGQHD010000128.1:0-9223 GCA_041497795.1 Planctomycetia bacterium | reverse complement strand
TACCGAAAGCTGATTGTGTTTCTGCGATACTGGCACGATATCCCACCACAAAACCCGCCCGTCGAGCCGTCGCCCAAGCGGTTCATCTTCTCGCAGTCCATCAATGAGCTTCGGCCTCAGCAACCGCCTCCCGGCCAAGGAGCCCCGCCAACAGCGTCAATGTCTGTTTTCCCGACGCAATAGCCGGCAGGCTAGCAAGCGAGGCATTGAGCGGTCCGCGATTGCCCGCCCGGCGCGCCGCGCTCGCTCATGGTTTGGTTCGCTCCTGCGTCTCCTTTTTCATCTGCGCCTCGAGTTCCTTCCACTGTTCCTGAAGCTGCCGCATGCGTTCGTCGAAATCGCCCGCGACAGCGCCGCCCGCAGCAGTTGCGCCCGGCTGTTTCCGCGGGCCAAACGCGCGGACGTAGGCGGTGAGCGCCTCGGCTTGCGGAGCGGTGACGTGGTCACGAAATGGCGGCATCAATTTGCCATAGCCTTCCAAGATGCTGACGGTAAGCTGAGCGTCGCTCCGCGAGGACTGCCAGGCGGGACTCGTGACGTCGGGGATCGTGGGCATGCCCTGCCTGACTGCGGTCCCTCGTCCGTCGGTTCCGTGACACGCCAGGCAGTAGCGCTGGTACTGGTTCACGGCGACGGAAAGCGACTCGGATGCATCGCGACTCGGCGTGGTTGCCTGCAGGGCCTTGGCCCGGGGGACGACCGCAACCTTCTCCTTTTGCACGGGAGGAGCGACCGTGACGGGCGACTTCGCCGCTGCGCCGAATGTCCGCACGTGCAGGGCCAATGCACGGGCTTCGCCCTCGTGGAGCTTGTCCTTCAGCGGCACCATGAACTTCTCTTTGCCTTGCAAGATCGCTTGCACGATCGCCTCGTCGCTGAGGCCCTTCTGCCAAACTTTGTCGCTGAAGTCCGGTATCTTCGGCATCGACTGGCGAACCAGACGGCCGTGGCCATCTTTGTCGTGGCAAGCCAGACAGAACGTCTGATAGAGCTCTGCGGCGTTGATTGGCGCGGGCGCGAATGGCTCAGCTTCGGTGGCCGGCGTAGCTGGCGCTACAGCGGGCTTGGGTGGTGCCACGGCCACCGGGGGCGCCACTTCCGTCGGCACCAGTTCCGGATGCGGCGTGGCCGCGAACGCCCGCACGTAGATGGCCAGCGCTATGGCCTCTTCCGGTTTGAGTTTATCTCGATACGCAGGCATGCGGGGCGGCTTTCCGTCGAGAATTCCCTGCGCTAGGTGCAATTCCGTATGGCCTAGCTGCCAGGACAGGCTGGTGAAATCGGGAATACTCGGCATGCCGGGTCGCACCGCGTCACCCTTGCCGTCCACCGCGTGACACGCCGCGCAATGACTGGAAAAGAGGCCCGCCACGTCCATCTGCTGGAGTGGCCCCGCGGGGACGTTCTTTGTTGCTGCGGCCAACACCGCTTGCGGCTCTTGCATCCGCACGTCCGTGCCAATCGCGAAGATGGTCAGTCCCACGAGGGCCGTGCTGGTTGCCGCCAGCAGCCCAATGGCCACCGGCCGGCGTCGCGGATCGCGGCTGGGGTTTCGATCCAGGAATGGCCAGAAGAAAAGGAGCAGGAAGAAAAGGGCCGGCAGCACAAACGTGGCGACCACTTCCCACGGCCCTTTGAAGAACTGAAGCAGATAGAAGAGGAACATGAAGTACCATTCGGGCCGGGCCTCGTAGGGTTGCGAAGGGTCGGCCTTGGACTCCAGCGGCGCTGGCCGCCAGTACGCCCAGGCCACTAGCACGATCAAGAAGGCCAAGGCCAATACCACGTCCTTGAACGCCTGGCTCGGCCAGAACGGCTCCTTCTTGGCCTCCAGTTGCGGCGCGGTTTCCCACCACGCTGTAGTCACGCCGTGCTGGCGAAACAGGTACAGATGCACGACCACCAGCGCGATCAAGAGCCCCGGCAGGATGAAAGCGTGCAGCGAAAAAAATCGCGTGAGCGTGACGTTGCCCATCTGAGCGCCGCCCTGAAGCGTCGTCTTGATCGTCTCGCCAATCACCGGCACGGTGCTCGCAATCCCCAGCCCAACCTTGGTCGCCCAATACGCCTTTTGATCCCACGGCAACAGGTAGCCCGTGAACGCTAATCCGAGTGTCGAAATCAGCAGCAGGACGCCAACCATCCAGGTCAACTCGCGCGGCTTCTTGTAAGCGCCCCAGACGAAGACCTGGATGAGGTGCACCAGCAGCAAGACGACCATCGCGCTGGAACCCCAATGGTGCAGGCTCCGCACCAGCGATCCGAAATGGACCTCGCTCATGATGAAGTTGACGCTCGGCCACGCTGAATCAACCGACGGGGCATAGTTCATCGACAGCAGGATGCCGGTGATTACTTGCACCAAAAAGGCAAACAGCAGCAGGCTGCCGAACGCCGCCCACCAGCGCGACCCGCCCGGCAGCGGCTCCAACAGCAGCAGTTGCTTGAGTTTGGTCCATCCCGTCCGCGTGCCAAAAAAATCCTTGACCTCGCTCCAGCCCGTGCGAGCGTGAGTTGCCCAAAAGTTCTTGAGCTTGACCCGGCTTGTGCGAGTTTCAACAGAATCCTTGCTCATGCGACCTCCCCCTACACCGACACCGATTCACGATTGTCCGTTCCCTGGCGGAAGTCGATCCAACGAATCCACAACCGGCCATTGCGAATCTCGAACGCCAGGGGATCAAGTCCCCGCGGGGAGGGCCCCGCAAGCACGTCGCCTTGCTGGTTGAAGAAACTGGCATGGCACGGGCAGGCATACTCGCCGCGCGACGCATTCCAGTTCACCGGACAGCCGAGGTGCGGACAGATCGGCGACAAAACCACCGCCGAGTCATCGCCCGTCTTGAATACCCAGACCGAGTGCCGAAACTGTGACTTGGCCCATCCATCCCGGTGGGTCATCTCAATGGTCACCCGTGTCGGCGTTCCTTCGGGCAGATCCGTCCATGCCCCGGCATCGTAGAAACCTGCGTCGGTTTCACCCTCGCTGCGCCGCCGTAGCGGGGAAAAGATGTAAGCCAGCGCAGGCACGCCCAGGATCAGGGCAATCACGCCTCCGATCACTTTGGCGAGGATCGCGAAAACGTCTCGGCGGTTGGGGACAGCCGCGGTAGCCTCTGCTCGCGCGGTTGATTCTTGGTGCTCGTTCATCGCATCATCGGCGAGGATGAGGACTTGCCCACGGAACGTACGCGCGCCATCTTGTCACACCGCGTCAGGAAAGTTTTGGGGCAGTTGCCGCGGCAGCGGTGCTGCCGACAGTCAGCCCGCATAGTACAATGCCAAGAGGTGCACGCAATCGTTTTCTCACCGTTCAAGGCGGAATGCATGACCCACCAACGCATTACCATTGACCCCAAGGTCATGTTCGGCAAGCCGGTCATCAAAGGGACGCGGATTACCGTCGAGCTGATCCTGCGAAAGCTCAGCGAAGGAATGACCGACGACGAGATTCTGGTGCATCATCCGCAACTCTTGAAGGACGACATTCGCGCCGCCGCCTTCGCCGCCGATCACTTGGCCAACGAGGAAATCGTGGTGGCATCGGGCGACAAGCTGTGAACCTCCTTGCCGACGAGTGCTGCGATGCGGTCTTCGTCGCTGGCCTGCGCAGCGATGGCCACGACGTGCTCTATGTCAAGGAGGCCGCGCCCGGCGTTGATGACGCAACCGTCCTGAATATGGCGTTCGGTCAGCGTCGGCTTCGGCTCACTGAGGACAAAGACTTTGGCGAACTGGTCGTGCGTTTGGGGCTTCTCACCCATGGGATCATCCTGATGCACATCAACCCCGCCGACACGGACACAAAGCTGGCTCGCTTCCGAGCCGTGGTGTCGAGCGCGGCCAGCCGTTTGCCGGGCTGCTTTACCGTTATCGATGAGAAGAAGGCGCGCTTTCGTCGCCTTCGATCGCCATAATCGCGTTCATTCCCGCGGCTTGAGATCATTGACTTGAATATCCGCAAAGTGCGCCGGCCCGGTCTCTCCTTCGGCCGCCAGGCGAATCTCGGGCGACTCCGGACCGTCGCGCGCGGGCAAGGCGCCCACCAGTTGGGTCTGCTTGCTGTCCAAGAGCGCGAACCAGTAGCCATGCTGCCGCTCGATCTGCACGCCGTACAGCTCGTCGGGTTTGATGGCGATTGCCAAGAGCGGCGATCGCGGGATGAACTCGCCGCGGTCGCCGAGGCGCTCGCCCAGCACGGCCCCTTGGCTGGTGATGCGGAGCACGTACCGCGGCCCGTTGTCGCCCGGGGCCGGATGGACGCCGAAGTGAAACTCGACGGCCTCGGCCTGGTGCAGACGGAAGGATGCCGTGAGGCGACGGTCGGCTGAGGTGACGCCGCCGCTCGGGGATGGCGCCGGCAGCATGCGGCGGAACACGCCGCCCGTGCCGGCGATGACGTTCCCCTCCTCGTGCTCGATCATGCTCCACTGGCCGCCGCGCGGCAGCCAGCCGTCGATCGACTGGCCGTTGAACAGCCATTCCCCCTGGCCCGAAAGGACCATGTCGCGAGGCGGAAGCTGGGCTTCCCTGCTGGGCCAGAACTTCCACAGAAGTCCCGCCGCCGTGGCGACCACGAGCAGCGCGGCCGCGCCGAGTGCCAGCCAGCGCCGTTTGCGGCCGGCGGCCGCCGCGGCCGGCATCGGCAGGGTCTTCGTCGTCGCCCGGCCGGCCAGCGTGTCGGTCGCCGCCAGGGTTGTCAGGTCGCCCGTCGGCTCGACGGGCATCACGGTGCGTCCGGCCACCTGCGGCAGGATGCTGTCGATTCGCTGGAGCAATTGGGTATAGCTGCCGACTCGGCGGGCCGGGTCGCGGGCCATCATCTCGGCCACCAGCGCGGCGGTCAGGGGCGAGACGCCGGGCACTTCTGCCGCGATGGGCGGGCTCTCCTGGCTCACCTTGTGCGTCAGAATCTGAGTCAGCCCCAGCCCGGCGAAGGGCGGCCGCCCGGCCAGCATGTGATAGACGGTCGCCCCCAGCGAATAGATGTCGGCCCGGAAATCGACCGCCGTGCCGGTGAGCAGCTCCGGCGCCACGTAGTGGGGGCTGCCGACCGTGCTGTTAGCGGCCGTCAGGCGGGTGCGCGTCTCGGCGTCGGCGGTGAGGAACGCCAGGCCGAAGTCGGCGATCTTGACCATCGGCACGCCCGGCGGCAGCGGGAAGCCCTCGGGCGGCGGCACCAGCAGCAAGTTGGCCGGCTTGATGTCGCGGTGCACGATCCCTTGCTGCTGAGCGTGGGCCAGGCCGGCCGCCGCTTGCCGGGCCAGCACCCAGGCCGTGGCTTCGTCGAGCCGGCCGCTGCGGCCGATCAGCTCCTCGAGGTCCTCGCCCTCCACCAATTCCATGGCGAAATACAGCCGTCCCTCGTGCCGGCCAAAGTCGTGAGCCGCCACCACATTGGGATGCCGCAGCCGGGCGACGGCCAGGGCCTCCTGCTCGAAGCGCTGCACGGCCCCGGCATCGGCCATCTGGCTGACCAGCACGGTCTTCAGGGCCACGATCCGGTCGAGGTTCTTCTGCCGGGCACGGTAGACGACGCCCATGCCGCCCTGGCCGATGACGCTGAGGATCTCGTAGCCTGGCACCACCTCTTCGGGCCGCAGCAGCGTCTCGACGATATCGACCTGGATGGCGCTCAGCAGCCCCTTCTGCAAAGCCAATTGCGTGGGGGAGACATTCCGCGCCGCGGCCTCGCGCACGAGGTCGTGCGCCGTCTCCGGGGCCAGCAGGGCCAACTGCCCGGCCACGGTGAGGAAATCTCGCGAAGTGTCGGAAGGAGAAGGCACGCGAACAATACCGATTCTAGGTATCCAGTTGACTCCACCTACCGCTATTGGTTGGGGGTGGTTGTTCCATGGCGTTTGCCACCCACGATCGCGGAGTAGGGAACCGGCGGGATCTGGACGGCTTGTTGCAGCAGACGGTAGAAAAGTTTGCCCCGAGTGCCTGATTTGCGGCGATTGAACCGAAAGGTGAATTCGTCGAGGTAGTAATCCAGATGGTCGTGTCCAATGGCCCCCTGGTGCGTGCCGAGCAACCAACGCTTAAGGAGGGACACCACGAGGTGGATGCGGGGCAGCAGGTGCTTGCCTTTGGGTTGACGCCGCTGCACCTGTCGCTGGTGAGTGTAGCCGACCAAGCCCAAGTAGGAGTTCAGCCCATCGGTGCACACCGTGCTTCCCGGCTCGATGGATTGCGCAATGAAGCCGTGCAGGCTGGCCTTGGTCGTGTTGGGGATGCGCGCCAGACGAATGCGGCCAATCCCTTGGCCCACGGCTTCTGCCGCCACAATCACCAAGGCCTTGTCTTCCGTCTGCCTTCCGACAACACCCTCTTCCTCGCTTCCCCAATAGGTTTCGCCGACCTCCACCGTTCCACGCAAGCGGTCTCGCCCAGGGCGTATCATCGCTCTGCGGAGCTTGTGCAGCCACGTCCAGGCGGTCGAATAACTGCCCAAACCCAGGGCCTGCTGCACGTTCATAGCACTGGCACCCGTTTTCTGGCTGGTCACGTGCCAGATCGCGCGAAACCACAATCTCAGCGGCTTGTGCGTATCCTGAAAAATTGTGCCCGCCGTGACCGACGTCTGATGCCGGCAGGCCCTGCAAATCCTCCGTCCTCGGGTGGCTGGCCAGCCTTCGCGGCCTTGGCAACGTGGGCAAACAAATCCCTCGGGCCATCGCAGCCGCGTCAAATATTGCCGACACGCCTCCTCCGTCGCAAACCGTTCCTCCAACTCCAAGATCGTCCGCGGATAGTCTTCCACACCCGCGAACACTACCCGTAGGGGCTGGTGGAGTCAACTGGATACCTAGATTGCCGAATGACCGAACCTCCAAATTCATGAAGGACGAAAGGACTTGTTTTCGGTCATTCGTGCTTTGGTTTTTGGATTTGTTTCGAGTTTCGGATTTCGGATTTTTGGCAAAGCCGGGTGAGAGGGTGACAAGGTGGCCGTGAAGATCGCGACGCTAAGATATCGTTTGCCCTCTCACCTTGTCACCCCCTCACCTTGTCACTCTCTCACTGCCCCATCCGCAGCACGAGCGACCGCAGCGCGACGCCCGACGCCTCGAGCGACCGCATGTCGATCGGCACGATCTTGCGATCGGGCAGCAGCCTGGTGTACGCGTCGAAGGTCTGCTTCCGTCCGGCCGCGTCCACGTCGGGGTACACCGGCATCAGCAGGGCGCCGTTCAGAAACACCACCGGCGTGTAGCTGCGCCACACGCCCGGCAGGGGCGGCGGCATGGGGATCCGCTCGACCTTGAGCATCTTGCCCGGGGACAGCTCGACTTCCTCCAGGATTTTGGCGTTGATGTCGAGAATGCCCGCATTGACCTCGTCTTGTCGGGCATCGTACTGGCCGACGACCACAGTGTCGGCTGACGTGAAAGTGGCGAACCACTCGACGTGGCCGGTGGGCTCGCCTTCCAGCGTCTGAAGGAGGATGAGTTGCTCGATGCCCAGCGCCTGCCGCAGCGTGCGGCGGATGGTGTCTTCGTCCCAGCCGAGGTCGGCGTTTTGGTCCAGAATGCCCGTGGTGGCGATGGCCACGCCCTGGCCGTTGGAGATCAGGTTGCCGCCGCTGAGGTACATGGCCAGCCGCACGATCGGCAGGTCAAAGCCTTCGGCCAGGTCGCGGACCACTTGCGCACCGCCTCGCTGTTCCAGAGCGTGGCGGGGGGCGTCGATCAGTGCGGGCCCCTTGCCCGGCCGCTCGACCCAGAACGGGCCGTATTGCCCGATGCGCGACGACTCGTGCGGCGATTCGAGAAAGCGCACCTTCGTCGTGTCGATCTCGAACTGGGCCAGCGCGTTGCGGACGGCGAACTGCTCGCCGAGGCGGCTCGCCAGCAGCAGGGGCGTAGCGCGGTCGCCCACCGCCTGGACCAGCTCGGCGAGCGTCTTGACGTGCGGCTTCTCGACGAGTTCGTGGCAAGCCAGCACGACCGTTCCCGCCGGCTCGAAGTCGGCCGGCAAGCGCGCCTCCGGCGCCGGCTCCACGCGGCCAGTGGCCCAACTCACGAGCGCCAGCGCCCCGCCGCCGATGAGCAGCACCGCTGCGCCCACGCCAGCCCAGAGCTTCCACGACTTCGCCATTGCCTCCTCCCGGGTAGGTCCCGCGAGCCGAGCGGGACCGGGAGCACCGAGTAACGTGGCGGGCCGGTGCCGCTCGGCTCGCGGCACCTACCGTTCCATTATACGGCCGCGACGGCCGGAACGGACGCTGCCGCGCGAAACCGGTACAATTGCTACAGACCGACAGGAGGTAACTGTGACCGCCGTTGATCCCGCGCTCCGCAGCTTCGTGCCGATGGCGGCCGATTCGCACTTTCCGCTCCAGAACCTGCCCTATGGCGTGTTCCGGCCGCGGGCCGGCGGCGAGCCCCGCGTCGGCGTGGCAATCGGCGAGCAGGTGCTCGATCTGGCGGCACTGGAGCGGCGCGGGCTGCTGAGCATCGGAGCGGCGACGCGTAACACCAGCGCGGGTCAGAGCGTCTTCGCTCAGTCGTCGCTCAACGCCTTCATGGCCCTGGGGCAACCGGCCTGGCGAGCCGTTCGCAAGCGGCTCGTCGAGCTGCTGCGCGACGATTTGCCCACGCTGCGGGACGATGCCGCGCTCCGCCGCGAAGCGCTCGTGCCGCAAGCCGACGTACAGATGGTGCTGCCGGCCGCGGTCGGCGACTACACCGACTTCTACTCCTCGCGCGAGCACGCCACGAATTGCGGCACCATGCTCCGCGGGCCGGAGCAGCCGCTTACCCCAAACTGGCTGCACCTGCCAGTGGCCTATCACGGGCGGTCCAGCTCGCTCGTCGTCAGCGGCGCCGACGTCCGCCGGCCGCGCGGGCAGACCATGCCGGAGGGGGCCACGCAGCCGCGGCTGGGTCCCACGCGGGCGCTCGACTTCGAGCTGGAGATGGGCTTCTTCATCGGGCCGGGCAACTCGCTCGGTCAGCCAATCCCCATCGACGAGGCGCCGCGGCACATCTTCGGCCTGGTGCTGGTGAACGACTGGAGCGCGCGAGACATCCAGAAGTGGGAGTACGTGCCGCTGGGGCCGTTCCTGGCGAAGAACTTCGCCACTAGCGTTTCGCCGTGGGTGGTGACGCTGGACGCCTTGGAGCCGTTCCGCACCGCCGGGCCGCGCCAAGACCCACAGCCGCTGGAGTATCTTCGGTCGCCGGGCGACTGGGCCTTCGACATCCAGCTCGAAGTC
>JBGQHD010000127.1:0-9230 GCA_041497795.1 Planctomycetia bacterium | reverse complement strand
CGACGTGTCGAACACCTGGATGCGGTGATTGCAGGAATCGGCGACCCAGATGTTATCGTCGTCGTCGATGACCATGCCCTGCGGCCGCATGAACTGGCCCGGCTCGGTGCCGTGGCCGCCCCACTCGAGGACGAACTGCCCTTCGCGGGTGAACTTCTGGATGCGGTCGTATTCGCCGTACTCCGAAACGTAGTAATAGCCCCGCGAGTCTTGCACCACGTCGGTCACAAAGCCGAACTCGCCCGTCCCGGTGCCGTTTTTGCCGCCGATCTGCCGCAGCAGCTCCCCCTGCGGCGTGTAGATCAGCACGCGGAAGTAGTGCGTGTCGGCCACCAGGACGTTGCCGTCGCGATCGATGCCCAGCCCCACCGGCCGGCCGTTCTCGTGCACCGGCGTTTCCCAGCCGCGGAGGTACTCGCCCTCCGCGGTGAAGACCTGAATCCGGGCCGTCATGTCCACGATGTAGAGGTGGTCCTCGGCGTCGATGGCCATCGCCCTGGGCTTCTGGAACCGCCCCTGGGACGAGCCGTGCTCACCCCACACCAGCTCCAGGTCGCCACCCGGCTCCCCGGGGTCCAGGCATCCGCAGCAGGTCAGCAGCAACAGCGCGGCCAACGGCCAAAGCCGGAGGTAGCCGAATTCGCCATGACGACCGTAGCGGAATTCGCCAGAATTTTGGCGCTGGCCGCCAAGCGGACCATTCCCCTGAAGTCTGGCGACTTCAGCTACATTGGCTACGTCGGCAGCCACGTCAGCCACTCTCGCCGTCCGATCATTCATCGCAAGTGTTGGAACTTGACCGATTTACGCGAAGGGATATACTTACGCGACTGTACTACTTTCGCCGCGAAATGGCAATTCGTGGCGACCCGTCTATATTCTCCTCATGCCCGCCCCGGTTGTCATTGACCTGCGCACGGCCGAAGACCAGCGCGACGTGATCCACCGCGCGGTGCAGACGCTCGTCGAGGGCGGCATCGTCGCCTTTCCCACGGAGACCGTCTACGGCCTGGCCGCCAGCGCGCTGTGCGACTCCGCTGTGCGGCGGCTCTCGCAGGTGAAGGGCCGGCAGCCGTCCCAGCCGCTTACCTTGGCGGTCAAGAGCGCCGACGACGCCCTCGATTACGTGCCCGAGATCACCTCGTTGGGCTATCGCCTGGCGCGGCGGTGCTGGCCCGGCCCGGTCACGCTGGTGATGGACGGACGGCATCCCGACAGCCTGCTCAATCATCTGCCCGCCGCGGTGCGGGCGGCGGTCTCGCCGGACGGAAGCGTCGGCCTGCGCGTGCCGGCCCATCCTACACTGCTGGACGTGCTGCGGCTGCTCACCGGCCCGGTGGCGCTCTCCAGCGCCAACCGCCACGGCGAGTCGGACGCCACGACCGCCGAGCAGGTGGTCGATACCTTCGGCGACCAGGTGCAACTGGTGCTCGACGACGGTCCCTGCCGGTACGGCCAGCCGTCGTCGGTGGTCCGCGTGACCCAAACGGGGCTCGAGGTGCTGCGCTCCGGCGTCGTGCCCGAGAAAACCCTGCGGCGGCTCTCCAGCACGGTGATCCTCTTCGTCTGCACGGGCAACACCTGCCGCAGCCCGATGGCCGAGGCGATCTGCCGGTCGCTGTTGTCGGCGAAGCTCGGCTGCCCGGTGCCGGACCTGGAAGACCGTGGCGTGCTGGTGATGTCGGCCGGTCTGGCCGCATTGCCAGGCGGGCGTCCCACGCCGGAGGCCGTCGAGGTGATGACGAAGATGGGCATCGACCTGGGCACGCACGAAAGCCAGCCGCTCACCGAACAGCTCGTCCGCCACGCCGACTACATCGTCACGATGACCCGGCACCACCGCAATGCGATCCTGGCCGAATGGCCCAGCGCCGCCGACCGCACCGAGCTGCTGTGCGCCGACGGGGCCGACGTGGCCGACCCGATCGGCGGCCCGCTGGAGCTGTACGAGCAGTGCGCCAAGCAGATCCGCGCCCAGCTCGATCAGTGGGTCGAGCGGGTGCGGCTGTGATACAAAGCTGATTGTCGCGGTTCAATCCCATGCGCATCGCCATTGGCGCCGACCATCGCGGCTTTCTGGCCAAGGGAGAGCTCATCGAGCTGCTCCAAAAGCTGGGGCACGAGGTGGCCGATCTGGGCGCTCACAACGCGGAGAGTTCCGACTATCCCGACTTCGCGGCCGCCGTCGGCCGGCAGGTGGGCGGCGGACAGGCCGACCGCGGCATCCTGGTCTGCGGCAGCGGCATCGGCGTCTGCATCGCGGCCAACAAGGTGGCCGGCGTCCGGGCCGGCGTCTGCCACGACCTGCACGAGGCCGAGATGAGCCGCCGCCACAACGATCTCAACGTGCTCTGCCTGTCGGCGGATCAGCTCGACAAGACGCCGATCGAGGAGCTGCTCAGCGTCTGGTTCGAAACCCCCTTCGAAGGCGGCCGCCACGCCCGGCGGATCGAAAAAATCCGCCAGATGGAATGCAAGTAGCGATCGCAACGTAGCCCCCACGCTCCGCGAGATGACAACGTCTCGCGGAGCGCGTGTGAGTTTCTGTGGGGGGCAGACATTGGCCCACGTCTTCACGCTGGCCAACGTCCAAGGCCGCTTCGCGGACGTCGTGAGCTTGGACCAGGCGCTGGAGTACGTGGCCCGGCTCCTCTGAGCGGACTCGAGGTAATTCCATGACGCTCTCTCCGCCGCAGCGCGCGGCCGGGCACAGAGCCTTGCCGGCCGCACGGCCCTCACCCCAGCCCTCTCCCAAAGGACCCAAGGCAGAGGGGGGTCAGCGCACGGGAAGCGTTATGCGGCGGCGCTCGCCCAAGCGCATGGGCTCGATCGGCTGCGCCAGCTTCCACCCGTCATGCGTCGCGTCCATGTGCAGAAAGAGCGGCCGTCCGGCGAGTTCACGCTCGATGCGCAGAACTCCACGAAAGGCGCTCCGGGACGACGCATGCGCCCCAGCCCAACCCGAGTTCAACGCATCGAAATCGAGGCTGTAACTTGTCCGCGGCAGCTCCGGTTCGCGGCCCGCGAGCAGCTCGATGAACGGCGTTTCGCCGGCGCGGGGCTCGGCGGTCACGTCCAAAAACGCCACGTCCGGGTGCGGCCTCTCCTGTAGCGCGAGCTGCACCTTGTATTCTTGGCCTCGCCGCGGCAGCAACATTTCGTGACGCACGTCTTGGTAGCCGGCGTCTTCTCCGCCGCGGTGCGGGCCGCGCCGCGCGCGAATCACCAGCAGCTTGTAGCGCGGATCATCCGCGGCTTCCCAAGGCGCACTGCCCTGCGGAAGCCCGCAGCAGTTGTCGATCATCAAGCTGGTCGCATCCGGCTTTTCGCGCAGCTTCGGGTCGTCTTGCCAGCACCACTTGAGATCGAACCAGACTTCGACGTCCTCGACGGGCAGGCCGGCTTCATCGACGAAACGGGCGACGACCCTTGTGCGGTTTTCCTTGTCGTTGGGGTCTTCGCTCCCCGGCGGGGCGGGCAAGCAAACCACCGCGGCCAGGAGCGCCGCGCCGAAGGACGAGAACAGGAGGGCATGCAGAAAGCCAAACACCCGCCCGCCGAGCCAAATCGCCACGGCCAGGCCGTACAAGCCGAGCGTCACGTAGGCGGCGTACGGAAACTTGACCCAGTGAAACGCCCCCACGCAAACGCCGGTCGCCAGGGCCGCCATCCACGACAGGATCAGTACGGCCACTCCGGCCCCACCCGCGGAGCTCTTGGGTCCTTGCAACCCCGCGCGGCACATCAGCAGGATCGTGACCGCGATGTAGGCGAAGATGGTCACCGCCAGCCCAGTGAAGGCGAACAGCCCGACCACATTGATCAGGAGGACAATGCCGCCAATGGCGCCCAGCGGGCCCACGGACGCGGCGCCGGCCGAAGAGCTGGAATACGTGGTCATGCGGACTCCTTTCCGCCATAGTAGCCATCTCGCTCCGAGGCTGTGATTTTTTAGGTTTTGGCCACCGACGCGAAAGGACTTACGTGCGGTTTTGGGGGTGGTTTTCCTAAAGACTCACATTCTCTCGCGAGATGAGTGTGGCGCGACTTCGTGGCGCACGCCGCTCGCGTGCGTACACTTGGGTTGCAGGGCACGCGAGCCGCGTGCCCCACGCTACGAAATCTTGCCCGTCTTACGAAGGTACGCCAGCACTTCCTTGGCCAGCGTTTCGGCGTTCTTCTTGGCCGCGTCGAGCACCAGCTCCGGCTTGGTCGGCGCTTCGTAGGGATCGTCGATGCCGGTGAAGCCCTTGAGCTCGCCGGCGCGGGCTTTCTTGTACAGGCCCTTGGGATCGCGCTTCTCGCAGACCTCCAGCGGAGCATCAACAAAGACTTCAACGAAGTCGCCGGCGCCCAGGGCGGCGCGGACGTGGTCGCGGTCGCGGCGGTAGGGGCTGATGAAGGCCGTCAGGGCCACGACGCCCGACTCGGCGAACAGTTTGGCCACGGCCCCGATGCGGCGAATGTTCTCCTCGCGGTCCTGGGCCGAGAAGCCCAGGCCAAATCGCTTGGCGAACTCCTCGCCGTGCCGCTCCTTGAGCATGCCAGGCGCGGCGTTGAGGCCGTGCCGCACGTTGTCGCCGTCCAGCACGAAGCTGTTGATTCCCTGCGAGTGCAGCAAGTGATCGACCAGGTTGGCGACGGTGCTCTTGCCGCAGGCGCTGAGTCCCGTGAACCACACCACGCAACCCTTGTGGCCGCTGCGGGCTTCGCGCTCGGCCCGGGTCACGGAGTGCTCGTGCCAATGGACGTTGGTTTCGTTGGCGGGGGCGGCGGGTGCGGCCATGACGTTTCTCCAAGATTGGGAGGGTTGGCTGTCATTCTGAGCAGCGACTGTCCGTCTGAGCGCAGCGACTGTCATTCTGAGCGCAGCGAAGAATCTCGGCGGCGTCGCGGAGACCCTTCGCTGCCTCGGGTGACAGCCCCACAAGGCGGCAGTCCGAGTGCTATCGTTGGGAGCGAAGATCATAGCCTCCGCCGCCAAAGGCGCAAAGGCCGGGCAATCCGGCCTTTGGCCGCGAGCCGCTTGTCGCTAAACTCCGCGCCCCAAGCGCCGCCGCCCCGCAAACGCCGGCCGCCCGCAGCTAGTCACCCTGAGCGTCGTGGGGCGGACATTCCTGTCTGCCGGGTACGGGCAGGCAAGAATGCCTGCCCCACTCACGAGATTCTTCCCTGCGCTCAGCATGACATGGGCTTCGTCAGTGCTTTCGCACGCTGCCGCTCTTCTGGAGTCTCTCCCCATGTCCCGCCGAGTCCTCACGGTGTCCCTGGCCGCGTTGGTCGCCTTCATCGCCCGCGCCGTGCCGGCGCAAGCACCGCCGACGTACCCCCAACAAACGGCTCCCCAACCAACGGGACAGGGCTTCCAGGGACCAGGCGGCCAGGCCTTTGCCCCGTCCGCGGGCGGGCAGCCGTATGCTCCACCGCCCAACGTGGCCCAGCCAGGGGCGCAGCCCTTTTCCGGGCCAACGCATCCGATCGTGCCCAATACGCCCACGTCCCAACGCGTGATCCGCCCGCCGGTGATGCGCAACGCGCCGTTCCAATTGACCAGGGAACAATTCGAGGCCCTGATGGCGGTGCTGTCGTCCTGGGAACGGCAAAGCAGCCAGGTGGACCTGCTCCGCTGCAACATGGAGATTCTGGAATACGACCTGACCTTTCCGATTACCGTGCCCTCCACGGCGCCCGGCAAGCCGAAACAGGTGAACCCCAATCACGTCTGGCAGGGCGAGTTGAAATACCAGGCCCCCGACAAGGGTTGGTTCGAGGCCAAGAGCGACAACGCCATGCAGAAGTGGATCGTCGATGGCAAGTCGGTGTTCCAGTTCGATTACCACGGCCACCAAGTGATCCGCAGGGACCTGCCGCCCGAGCTGCAAGGGGCCGGCATCGGCGACGGCCCGCTGCCGTTCTTCTTCGGCGCCAAGGCCGACCGGCTCGTGAAGCGTTACTTCATGCGGCTGGTGACGCCCGCCAACGTCCAGGGGCAGGTATGGATCGAGGCCTATCCGCGGTTCCAGTTCGACGCCGCGAACTTCCGCCGGGCCACGATCATCCTCGACAGCAACACCGTGATGCCGCTGGCCGTGGAAATCTATTCCCCCAGCGGCAACGAACGTAGCGTCCACAAATTCACGGGCACGCAGATCGGCCGCAACCTTCTGGAGAAGATCTTCAACCAGAACATCTTCCAGGTGGACGTCCCCGCCGGCTGGCAGATGGTCGTCAACCCCGGCGCCAACGCCCCGCGGGCGGCCGCCGGCCACGCGCCCGGCGCGCGGCGCTGAGCGGGTCACACTAGCCCCACGCGCAAGCGAGGGAATTCGCTGGTACTCCCTCGCTTGCGCGTCGGGCTAGTGTCGCGGCGGCCCAGCTTATTCTGAAGCACTCATCGGCGCTGCACCGCAGGCGATACCTATGCGACCGCGTGGGCGGGGCGAACAAGAGTATCCGCCTGACTCGCGCTCCTTTCTCAGGCGAGGGACGCTACGCAGCGCTGCGGACGGCTTTGACAGAGTTGCCCCGCGCGCCTACGATAGCGCAGCCATCGGCTTGGGGGCGTAGCTCAGTTGGGAGAGCGTCGCGTTCGCAATGCGAAGGTCGAGGGTTCGAGTCCCTTCGCCTCCACCTGCTCGGATCACGAGCACTCGGCCCGGCGCCTCGCAAAGGCCACCGGGCCGCGCTCTTTTCCGCTCTCGACGAGGCTGTGGAGAAACCGTGGCGTAGGCTTCCAGCCAGCCCACTTACGAAAGTGGAGTTCTCGACATGTCACGCCTCGCCGTCATCCTGTCCGTCTCGTGCATCTTGGCCGTGCCGGCGATGTCTGCCGTGGCCCGCGGCGCACAGCCACCGTCGCAGCAGCCGGGCGCCACCGCCAAGGGCGCGACGGGTGGCACGCCCAGAACATGGAGGTGATGGGCGTGGAGCGCCGCCCACGCCCTTCGCATCCATGCTCAGAGCGTGCGACCCTACCGAGCGCACCGCTACTTTACCGCCTTGACCGTTTCCACCTTCAGCAGCGTGTAAGGGTAATCGTCGTGGCGTAGATCGTGCCGTCGCGGGCGACGATCAGGCCCATGATGACGTGCAGCAATTGGACTACTTCCGTTCGCCAGTCTCGTTCGCCAGAACCAGGGCCGGGGGTGCGCGATAGTATCGCGCGCACCGCGCCAGCTCGATGTAGTTGACCTGGTCGGGCCGGCGCTCTTTGAAGTCGGCGGCCCAATCGGTGTGGCAGGTGAGCAGAATGATCTGGAGCTGCCGATCGGCCACCAGCTCCAAGAGGAATTCTTCGGTGGCGGCGCGGCGGTAAGGGTCGAAGCTGACCAGGCTGTCGTCCAGCACGATGAACACGGGGCCGCTGGCTTCTGCCAAAGCGAGGGCTACGGCGATCTTCACCGCCAAGGCGGCCTGATGCCGTTCCCCGTGCGATAACTGTTGCGGTTGCCACTGGCTCGCGGCCCCGCTTTCGGCCACATGGGTGACCGCAAGTTCCCGATTCAACGCCACCTGGTGGCCCCATCCGCCCGTCAATCGCGACAGATGGCGCGTGACTTTCTCGCCCAGCTCGACCGGCACGTGGGCGGCGAGCTGTTCGATCTTTTCCTCGATCCGCGTTTTGAGGAGTGCCCTGGCCTGCTGAAGGATCTGTTCTCGGTCATGGCCCGCCTTGGCCTCTTCCAGGTCCGATTGAATCGTGTCAAGCGGGCGATGAGGCTGCGCCTGTTTGAGTTGGCCGCTCAGCCCCGCGACCGCGCTCTCTGCGTTCACGAGCGCGTCCGTAAGCCGGCCCTGCTCTCGCCGTTTCGTCTCCAGACTGGCGTGAATCTCTTCCCGCAGCTCCTTGCTGGCCTCGCGGTGCATTTCGTCCGCGTCGGCGAACGCGGCGGCCGCTTCGCGAGCCTTGGTCCGCACAGCTTCCAGGTTCGATCGGTGGAGCTCACGTACCACCGCGTCCGGGCGTTTTGTCTCCCAGCCGTGGAGCGTCTCTTTGGCCTGCTGAATCTCCCCGTGCTTTTGGGAACTCCAGCGGTCGATTTCCGAAGCGGGGGGCAACGGTTTATCGACCCAGGCTTCCTTCTCCGCCAACGTCACTCCGTTTTGTGTTCGGGCGGTCTGTAGCTGCTCGAGATCGCCCTTGAGCGTCACGGCCGCCGACCCGCGTAGTTGAACCCTCAGCTCGGTCTTCTTTTGATCGAGCGTTTGCTTCAACTTCTCACTTTCTGCGGCCAAGCGGAGAAAGGCGGGTTCATCGTTCACGTCAAACTGCTCCAACAGGGCTGTTCTCTGCTGCGAAGCCTGCTGGATTGCGTCCTTGAGTCCGGAAATATCCTCTTTGCCGGCGGCGGTGAAGCACAGCCCCTCTCCGGCAATGGTCACGCGGCCGACGATCCCGCCATGAACCTGGCCAGCGGCCAGCGCAATCTCCCGTTCAGGCTGGCCGTCTTCCGCGATCCGTACCCTCCGCGGGCCGGCGGCGGCCGACAGCTCGTACCGCACGCCCGTGGCTTCCATCCTGCTGGTGGCGACCTTGATCTGATCCTGAAGTTTCTGGAGTGCTTTGACGTTTGTGGGAGTGGGCCTCTTCTTGGCTTTGAGGTTCGCCTCCAGGTCGGCGCAGGCGGTTTCCAGTGCTTCGATCAGCTTGATCCGCGCATCCAACTCGGCGATCTTGGCGGCCAATTCCTCGTCGCGGGCGACTCGGTACTGGATGCGAAGTTGCTCATAGTCCTTTTTCAAAGTGGCCAGGTCCTTGCGGGCTGTCTCGATTTCCTGCTCTTGATGCTCCCACTCGACCTGCTGCTGGACCATCTGCTGGCAAACGGCCATTTGCTTCAAAGCGGGTTCCAGGAGTTTCTCGAGTTGCTCCAAGCGTTTGACCTGCCCCTCCAGTTCTTGCAACTGGTTCTTGATCCGGTCTCGGTGGCTCTTGGACTGCACGAGCTGCGCGCGGCGGGCATGAAGCTCGTTGTTGGAGGTGGCCGCCCTGGCCAGCTCGCCTTCGAGTTCGTCGCGTTTTCTCTTGGACTGGATCAGCGGGCCGACGGTCTGGCCCCCGCGTTCCCCCTTGCGGGCGTCGTCGAAATCTTTTTCCAGCTCTTTGATGATCTTCTTGGGATCGGGGCCCGAGCCCTTGACCGTGGCGGCCGTGAGCAACGAATGACCGTCAGAGGGAAACGTCTCGAGCACGGCGGACATGTCGTCTTGCCGGCCCCAGAGCAGCACGG
>JBGQHD010000126.1:0-9238 GCA_041497795.1 Planctomycetia bacterium | reverse complement strand
CGGTGGACGCGCCCGGCTCGCTGGCTCCAATGAGCGATTCCCACGCCTGCGGCAGCGGCACGCGGAGGAGATGGCCGAACAGTTCGTACACGCCCAGCGACATTCCGGCGGCGACCAGCGCGCTGGTCCTCCACCGGGAGCCAAATGCCCACAACAGGACGAATAGGATCGCCGTCGCGGTCACGATGAAACCGGCGACCGGCGTGGCATAGAGGAAGGCCACGGCCGCCAGAACGATCAGCAGAAAGTAATGCACTGCCGGCCGTCGCGCGGCGGCGGAGAAGTCGATCGGCTCGCTGACTTCCTCGCACAGCTTGCGGCCGACGATGCCGAGCGCCGAAAAGCCGAGCAAACATGCCAGCACGATTGGCAGCGCCATGGGCGGAATGCGATCCTGCCGTGGCGACGTGAAGCCGCCGCGCTGAAGCAAGTCGCCCATCTCGTCCTCGCTGCCTTCCGGCACGCCGAGGTCTTGTTCGAGGTGCATCGCCACCTGGCGGGCCACTCGGTCCGTCCCACCGCCGACCGCCCAGGGGCAGATCAGCGTAATGGGCCGCGACGGATAGGTTTTCTGACCGCCGCAGCCGGCGAAGAGGAACGGAAGAATTGCCACCACCGGCCAAAGCCAGGCGGCCTTGCGCCGCGGAGCGCTGTGCGGGTCATCGATCAGATACGGCCACACGGCAGACATGGAGAGCACCACCAAAGCGGCGACGTGCAGCGATATCCGAAAACGGGCCCGGCCGCAGAACAACGGCACAAGGAGCCTCTTCTACGAGTGTATACGCCCGGCCGCCGGGGGCAACGTCAAGCGCGCGAGCGGCCGGGGTCGGTCTCGCCTCGGCGAGCAGCCGGCATCCCTCGGCGAGCGGCCGGCGTCGCTTGGCGAGCGGCCGGCGTAAGCCGGCTGATGACGCGGGAGCGTGACGAGGTTGACCCCGGGACTCGCCCCGAATCGTCGCAGGTTGTCCCGCCCATCAGGGGGCTTACGCCCCCCGCTCGCCGGATAGTTTGCCCCCCGCTCGCCGGGTACTTTGTCCCGCTCGCCGGATGCTGTTGCCCGCTCGCCGGGCTGTTTTCCAAAAAACAGTTGACGCCGTGAGGGCCGTTTTTGATATTCTCAGATTACCAACCGTTTCGTGCGGTGTAGCGTTCCCGGGGCGTAAACGTTACGCTCATTCCCAGGCCCGTGACTGGGCCCAGCCGCATTGTGGCGGTGCGGGATGTGGGGCGCTCCGTCGCGGACTCTCACCCAGGAGAAACACGGCCATCGAAAAGCAACATCGGCTCAACGAGCAAATTCGCATCACTCCCGTTCGCGTCATTACCGACGACGGCCAACAACTCGGAGTCATTCCCACGGCCGATGCGCTCGCCAAAGCGCGCGAAACAGGGCTGGACCTGGTCGAGGTGGCGCCCGACGCCCGCCCGCCGGTCTGCAAGATCATGGACTTCGGCAAGTTCAAGTACCAGCAGGGCAAGAAGAAGGACAAAGGCAAAGTCCATCAGCAGAGGATCAAGGAAATCCGCGTCCGCCCGCGCACCGATCACCACGACATCGACGTCAAGGTGAACCGGGCGCGCACCTTCTTGGAACAGAACGACAAGGTGCTGGTCGCCGTGCAGTTCCGCGGCCGCGAGCTGGCCCACATCGACGAGGGGATGAAGGTCATCACCGAAATCCTCGAAAAGCTGGAAGACATCGGCAAGCCGGAGGCGCCGCCCAAACAGATGGGCAAGAAGATCGAGTGCCGGCTGGCGCCGAAGTAAGTCGGTGCTTCTAGGCGCTTCTCTTTTTTTGAACATAAGGCAACGAAGGAAACGAAGAAGGAGTTTTCGGGAATTCCTTCGTAGCCTTCGTGGACATCTAATCAATGACCGGCTATATCGAGCGACGGGCCGCTTTGGTCGCTGGACTTGCAGGGCGTTTTTCGCCGCTAGGGGTCGCACCGGCAGCCGCATTGTTCACGGAGATCCGCCGCCTATTCCAAGAACAAGCGAAGGGCGCAGAAGGTGCTACCACGACGTTCGATGCCTCCGACGCGGATCGAGACGAAGTTATCGCCTGGATGAAGTCGTTGAATTTGGGTAACTCTGTCGTGGAGGTATTGTGGCTCGCGGACAGAGCGGGGCTCGCCATGAGGCTTGATGATTTTATCGAGCACTACGACGATCTATGGTTCCCCAGCGCCGATGATGTGTGTATCGCCGATGCCGCGAGAGAATGGATGTTGGAAATTGACCATGAAGAGAAGCTCACTCTTCACGGCGGCTCCCCGTCCGCGAGCTCGTGAGGCATCCTGTTCATCTTGCACACACAAGCAGCAGTATCTTCTTCGTTGCCTTCGTTTCCTTCTGTTCAAAAAAAAGATGCCACGAACGCTTCGGCGCAGCAAATCGCCTCTGGCCTTCTGTGGATCGGCGCTTTCGGTCACGAATTGGCTCCCGGCAAGATCAGCCGCGAGATACCGTCCACGAGCTTGGTCTCGTGGAAGATCATCAGCAGGCCCAATGGCACGTCGAGAAGCTTCATGTAGCTCAAGAGTTGCGCCTTGTGGACCGGCAGGACGTGTTCGACGGCCTTGATCTCCGCGAGCAGGCAGCCATCGACGAGGACGTCGAACTTCAACGTCTCGCTAAACGCGGCGTCCTTGTACTTCACGGTGACGAACTCTTGCGTGAGCGTCGGAATCCCTCGCAGCCCCAGCTCGTGTAGCAAGCACTTCTCGTAGATGCTTTCGAGCAAGCCGGGGCCGATGATCCGGTGCACCTCGATCGCCGCCCCGATGACCACACGACTCAACTCGTCCGCCCTGGCAAAACGTGCGTGCATGGAACTATTGGATTTTGAACAGAAGGTAACGAAGGCAACGAAGAGAGGTACACATTGGCGCTCGCTCTCGATCGACACTGCTGAATTCTACCGTAGCCTGCCCCATCTTCCCTTCGTTGCCTTCGTTGCCTTCTGTTCAAAAAAAGGGCGTCCGAACAAGCTCGCCTGCCGCAACTTGCCGCCGGTGTTACCTCAATCATCGCGATAGGTTCTCCGTCACCCAGCGGCTGGCGGAGCTGCGCGGCATGGTCACGCCGAAATTCTTCGCCTGGCCCGCTTCTGTGTAGGCCGATAGCGCCGGTTTGTAAGCTTCGCTGGCCGCGGCCTCGGGCAATAACCGGTTGAGCCCATCGACCAGCCCTTCCAGCCGCACAGGTCGTGGGGCCAGCGCCCCCGCCAAGTCCGGTAAGTCGCCGATCGTCAAAACGCCGGGCACCAGCGCGTGGTGCGGCGCGTAGATGAACGGGCTCGCGAGCACCGACCGCAGCTCTCCCAGGCCGCCGTAGGCGTATACGCAGCGCACGTCGTCGTCATAGAGTGCGCCGAGCAATGCCAGCAGGGCCGGCCCTGGTTCGCTCTGCTGCGGCCGGCCATCGACGTCGTAGGGCACGCGGAAGTCGGTCTCGGGCAAGTTCGGGGCGACGAACGATTCGCCCCAGAGAGCAATCCGCTTGCCATCGATGTCGTCTCGGCCTCGCAGGTACGCCAGGACGCTCCGCAAATCGCGCAGCCGAGCACCGAGCATTGTGCCGCCGAGCATCTGCTCCGTGGACGATCGACTCGTGTCGCCGCTGGTGCGACCGCGGTCAGAGCCGCCACGCGTTTCGCCCATCCCGCGCAGGTCCACCGCGCAGACGGCCACGCCGGAGGTCAGCAGGTCCGGCCGATGCCGCAAGATGCCTTCCTTGCCGGAGTGCGCCACGGCCAGCACGGCCGGTACGCGGCGCTTGGCGGCCTCGCCGGGAAGCAGCAGCACCGTCGGCACGACGATGCCCGGCTCCACCTCCAGCTCAAGCCGCCGCACGGTCGTGCCGCCGACGACCGTCCGCGCCTCGCCGCGGGGCCGCACCTTCGGCGGGGCGCTCGGCGTGACGTTGCCCAGGATGCGGGACCAGCCGGCTCGCAGGTGCTCGCGGCGCTCGGCGGGCGTTTTGCGGGCGAGGGCCGCGCGGGCGGCGGCCAAGCGATCGTCGGCCAGCGTGGTCAGCACCTCGTGCAGCTTCTTGGGCTTCAGCTCGCGCTGGGCTTCCGGCGTCATGCAGATCAGATCCCGCGCGTCGCGGCGGGCGCTGTAAGCGTCGTTCCCTCCGACCTCGATGCCGAACCAGCGCTGGAAGGCCTCGTGAATCAGCTTGCGGTGCTCGCGGCCGATGTTCGTGCAATGCGTGGCCTCCGGCGATTGGCCGCGCAGCTCGCCTCGGCCGTGCGTATAGGCCAGGCGGTCGGCCGCGCCGTAGAAGCCGTAGATCGTTTGCAACCGCTTCCACACCGGGTCGCGCGGGCGGTCCCAAGAGAACTCGTGAGCGAACACCAGCCGCCGCGGGGCAATGCCGCCGACGATCACCCAGGGCAAGAACCCTTCGCCCGCCGACAGCCGCAGGTTGCGCGTCGATTCCCAGCTTCCGCCGCCGGCATAGTTGAACGACGTCTCCACGTCGTCGGGCAGCGGATAGCGCGTCTCCGGCTGCGGCCCGCCGAAATTGAACGGCACCGCCGCCGCGATCCGCTCATCCAGCGCCGCCGTCACGGCCGCCGGATCGCCGCCGCCGGCCACCGCGCCGAGCAGGATGATCCGCTTGGGGTCGATGCCCTCTTGCTGAAGCAAGAGATCGACGCCGCGCATCAGGTCCCACGCCATCCAACCGACCAGGCTCTCACCGGCAAGCTGCAGCTCCAGCGCGTTGTCGTAGCGAAAGAAATAGTCCTGCCGGCTGACCTTGTACGGCTTGGCATAATCGGCCTCGGTGCGGAACGGGTGCTGCCGCCGTTCGCCGTGCCCGAGTTGATCCATCACCAGCACCAGGCAGCCGGCGCGGGCCCAGACCATGCCCATGTCCTGCAGCTCGCCCTGCGTCTTGGGCGTGTGATGGCTGTGGCAGAGGAGGATGCCCAGCATCGAGGCGCGGGGCTTGGCCGGCAGATACAAGTTGGCCGTGATCCACAGGCCGGGCCGGCTCTCGAAGACGACGTTCTGGATCTGGTAGGAGTCTCCGGCAACGTGGCCCGTCACGCGCACGTTGAGCTTCTTCGGCGGTTCGGGGAATTGCCCCAGCGACCCCCGCAGCGCCGCCAGCCGCGGCGCGCGAAAGCGTTCCCAGTCCTCCCGGGTCTTGATCGCTTGCCAGGCCGCGCTGCTGCGCACGTTGGCTTCGCGCAGCCGCTTTGCCTGATCGTCGCGCACCATCGCGGCCAGGCGGTCTCGCTCCGCCTTGGAATACAATTCCACCGGCACCGCTCGTAACGCCTTGGCCAGCGTTCCCGCATCGGGCGCATCTTCGGCCCGAGCGGGCGGCAGCGGATCGAACCCGATGGCAGGCCAGGCGCACAGCGCTATGACCGCCGACAACCAACGACGTTGAGCGGCACAACTCATGGCGATCTCCTCGGCTCGGACGAGCGGACAACGCCTGACGGCGTCGGCGGCGATATCTTATCCGACCGGGCGTCGCTCCGCATTGAATGCAGGGATTCCGATCGCTCAGTCTCTTAATTAAGGGGACGCGATCCACACTAACCCGACGCGCAAGCGAGGGCGGCCACGCCTCACCTGCGGCGGATGCTCCCTCGCTTGCGAGTCGGGTTAGTGTGCGAGTCAGCGCACGCGCGCAAAAAAGTGTGCCGCTGTTCTGGATCAACAGCGGCACACTAGGGGGCGCCTCGAGACTTTCCGCGGCGGCTCGCGGCGGGACGCGGCCGGACGGAAGTCGTGCTAGGACATCAAGCGGGAAACAAGTCGCGGGACGACTAGGTCTCGGTCGGCACCAAATCGGTATCGATGAACTGCAGCAGCTTCGAGATGCACAGCTTGTTCATGCTGGTGCGCTTCTCGTGGGCTTCGGCCCGCAGCGACTCGTGCAGGCTCTTGGGCAGCCGGACCGTGATCACGCGGGTCGGCTCGAACGAGCTGCACGGCTGCTTAGCCGACGAATTCCGCTCGCGGAGCTTGGCCAGCATGATCTGGACCTGCTCGTACTGCTCGGTCTGCTCGAACTGGTCGAGCTCCTCGCGCGACTTGAAGGCCTGGCGGACGTAGCCGTTCAGGCCCAGCACTTCGCGGAAGAACGTGACCCAATCCGGGTTCTGCTGGTAGAGCTGACTGGCCATTTTCCAAACTTCCTGGCCGCGCTCGCCGGCATCCGGCCGGACTTCGTGCTCAGCCGTCACCACCGAAAACTGGGGGGCGGGCTGGCTCTGCGGGGCGCCGTACGACGAACCGTGCGAAATCGGCTCGTGGGGGTACTGCACCTGGGCAGCGGAGGTGGACATGCGGGACTCCTTTCTCTGGGGTTGGCAAGTGAAATTCCGTTTTCTGCGAGCCACCGTTGGGTGCATCTTTTGCCAATGTTGGCGTCTGAAGTCAAGCCCAGCATGGCAATGGCTGCTCGCCTGGCGCTGGCAAGAATTCGTATTGACGCATGCTAGCAGGCCCTGGAACTGGCATTGCCCGCGAGTCGGAGACCCACGAGTTTTGCCCTCCAAACGCTGTGGGCGGCGGTGGAAAAGGACTCGGCGATCCTGTGCCCGTCCACCGAAGGCACCCAGGCAGAGGAGCCGCGGTGGACCGTGACTGGTCCTCGATGAGGCACACAGCCCGCGCGGACCTATCACGCAGCTAAGACAGAAGCTGCGAAATCTGCTCGATGACCAGCACGCCGCCTGCCCCGCCCGACAGCAGCAGGAACAGCCAATCCTGCGACATCGGCAGGAACGATCCGCGAGACTCGTCCTCGACCTCGCGGATGACGGCCGCCAGCCGCTCGGCGCGGTCCACGCCCTGCCGTCCCCCTCGTTACGACGCTAGAATGGCCGCGTGTTATCAGGGAACTTCTGTTTTGCCCGGAAGGCCGACCGTGACAAGGAACCAAAGCGATGAAACAACTCCCCAAGACGATGGTGATGTTATGTGCGGCTGGCCTGCTGACCATTACGCCGCCCCTGGCCTCCGCCAAGCAGCCCAAAGACAAGCCCAAGAAAGGAAACGTTCCGCAGAAAAGCACCGAGACGAAGGACCAGCCCAAGGTCGCGGTGATTGCCAATGTGCAGGTAAACATCTCGACGTGGATCAATCTCGGCTCCGCATCCGGTAAGCCCCAATCTCCGCCGGAGCGAAAAACCGAAAGCGGCAAGGAACCGAGCGTCTCCGATCTCCTGTCAGCCCTGGAGAAAGCGTCCGAGGGTGGATCTGCCGTGGTGGTTCTCACCCACGTGAAGATCGATATCTCGACCTGGCTGAACATCGGCCCCTCCCCCGGTAACGCCCCACCGGGAATCAAGCAGAAGCAGAAAACCGGCCAAGAGAAGAAACCCGTACTCATGCCGGCGAGCGGCGGGGTCGACGGCGGCTCCCCTGACAAGCAAGCCGACGAACTCTTTGAGCTTCATCTACGGATACGTCGAACGGCGGGTGGTGTTGACGTGCTGCTAGCCGGCACCGCGCCCAGCGCGAACGGCGCCGCGGCGGCTGCCGAGCGCATCAACCAACTCCGGGACCACGGGATGGTTGGACTGCTGGTCCTGCCCCTGATTCTCAAGACCAACCCCGACACCCACCGCGCGCTGCGGACCGCGATGGGCAGCGTCAAGGCAGAGGCCAGCGGTACTCGGCTGACCTTGACTGCCTCGATCCCCAACGAGGCTGTTGAGGCAGCCTCCGAGGTAGTCAATGCGGCGCGCAGGTTCGCGAAGGGGCTCGTGGGTCAGCAATGAACCCACTTGCACGTCGGATTCGCCGGACGGTCCGAAGTAGTGTAGCTTGCCCCGGATCTTCTTCGCCCATTGGCCATTGGCGTGGGCGAACAAGGGAAAGTCAGGATCGGGCTTGCGGGCTTTTGCTTGCTTGGCAAACTTGCTAGACTTTTTGCCTGTCCGAGACGCCGCTGCGGGATCCCGGCGGCCAACCAGCGATCCTTCTCCAGAGCTCCGCCTGGATCACCCACGGTTTCGTCGGCTTCTCGTTCATGTGCGGTGTGGATACCGGGTAGCGGTGCCGGGTGTAAGAGTGGGTGTAAGAGTGGGTGTAGTGGTGTCGTTATGGGTGTCGTCATTCTGCACCTGGCTTTCTGTGTTCGCAATAATGGCTTGAAAACAGGATTGCCAGCGTAGCTTCAATCGGCAGAGCACCGCTTTCGTAAAGCGGGGGTTGTGGGTTCGACTCCCACCGCTGGCTGTTTGGTGTACGGCCTGCCGTCGCCGCGGAGATCAGGCGAATTGCCGGCGGCGGGCAGCACTTCGTTTAGGAAGACCTCCAGGAGTTTGCAGTATGAAGACGGCCGTCGCGCCCCCATCCGGCCCGCTTGACGTCAAGGAACTGGTGCTTTCCAACGCCACGTTCGGTCCGGCCGACGTCGAGCGGATGATGGCCGGCATCGCCGAGGACTTCAGCCATTTCACGGCCCTCCGCGACGCCGCGGCACAACTTGAGGTCAAGGGGGACCACACCCCGGCAATGAAGGTCCGGCTGGGGGTCTGCTTCTACCTGCTGGGCCGTTACGACAAGGCGGTGAATTATCTCAGCCATGCCGACGGCGGCGCCCTGGCCCGGTTCTCTTTGGCCAAGGCCCACTTCGCGCTCGGCCAATACGACCAGGCGCTGGAGAACTATCAAACGGCCGGCAAGGCCGGCTACGACAAGGACACGTGCACGCTCGGCCGCGCCGAGGCCCTCCGCTATCGCGGCGACGCCAGGGGGGCCCTCAAGGAGCTGGATTCGCTGTCCGGCGCGGTGGAGCAAACGGCCGAGTATCTCTATCAGCGCGGGGCCACCGTGGCCGCACTGGCCGGCAAGCTCGACGGCGGCGGCAGCCCCGAGGAAGTCGTGCGGCTCTTCGAGCGCGCCGTGCAGGTCGATCCGCAACATCCCGGCGCCTTGTTCGGTTTGGCCCTGGAGAGCGACCGGCACGGCAACGATTACGAGGCGCTCGATCTGTATCAGCGGGCGGCCAACCGAGTGCCCGCGCACATCGGCTCGCTGATCAATCTGGGGATCCTGTACGAGGACCGCACCGAGTACGACAGGGCGTCCCAGTGTTATCGGCGGATTCTCGAGGTCTATCCCGACCATCCCCGGGCGCGGCTGTACCTCAAGGACACGATGGCCTCCTCGGACCAGACCTACGACGAGGACGCCCAACGCAAGCAAGATCGCCTGGCCCAGGTGCTGGGCGTCCCGGTCACCGATTTCGAGCT
>JBGQHD010000125.1:0-9257 GCA_041497795.1 Planctomycetia bacterium | reverse complement strand
GGGGGGGCGAACCCCCGCTGTTCCGGTGGTGTGCGGATGGGCCGGCGGTCTGGCGCCGCCCCGAGGTATTCGGGGGGTTTACGCCCCCCGCTCGCCGGGTGGTCCGGGTTTCCGCTCGCCGGGTCCGCAGTCCGAATTCCGCATTTCGCGTTTGCATCACTGCGCTCCCGTGCTGTTCGTCTGCCCCAGCGACTGGGCGTAGGTTGGGTCGATCAGCCAACGCACCAGGGTGAACTCCGTCGGCGAATCGGCCACGGAGTTTTCGGTGACGGTGACCGTGACTTTCAGGACGTCCTGCACCTCGCTCGACTGGGTCGCGATCGAGCACAGCCAATCGCCCTCCTCGTTCTGCAAGTCGAAATCTCCGCCGGCCGTTCCGTAAGCGATGCCCGCCGCCGCCCAGATGTCGGCCACCGGCTGCTGCCCGCCCGCCACACTGTTCACATCCAGCACGCCGGAAGTGATCAAGCCCAAGACGCTCTCGCAAATCTCCTGGGCCCGCGTGCGGTCGCGCGCCTCGCGGGCGTGGCGCATGCCGACATAAACCAGTTGCAGACAGGCCGTCAGCGCGAGGGTCAGGATGGCCAGCGCCAGCACGACCTCCAGCAGCGAAAAGGCGGATCTGCCCCCTCTCCCTGTCGGAGAGGGCGGGAGTGAGGGAGCAGGCGGGGTCATCGTCTGGCTCCCGGCCGGGTCTCTTCCTCCGCGTCGGGCACGTTTTCGTCCACGAACGCCACGCCGGTCAGGCCGCGGAGCGTGATCCGAATCTGCATCCCGTATTCGTTCCGCAGCAGCAGCTCCGGCAGGTCGCTGCACGTGCCGTCGGCATAAAACCAGACCTCCGGGTCGCCGAGGTCGCCCATCCCGCCGTCTTCGAGGCTCTCGCGGATGTCGTCCGATTTTACGCTGCTGACGAAGATCACCCCCTCGGGCAGCTCGAGTTCGCCTTGCGTCACGAAGGAGAGCTGGTAGGCGCCGGTGCCCGGCTCGTAGCGGAAGATCTGGTGGTCGCCGGTGCGCATGGCCTCGACGCGGGCGAAGGTCCATTCGGCCATCACCTGGTCCGCAGCGTGGCGGAGCCGCTCGTAGGCCATCGGCTTCTCCAAGATCGGCCACGACAGGCCGACCATGATGACCACGATGGCCAGCACCAGCACCAACTCGATGAGCGTGAAAGCGCTTCGGCCGCCGCGCGCCGGCTGAGACCGGCCCGCCAAACGGAGTGAACGCCCGCCGTTGAGGTAGGTCGCTGACATGAGGGTAGCCGAAGTCGCCAGATTCGGACGGGCTGAGCTCTCACCGAGTTCAGCACCGAAGATCGGCGCGCGTCGATCGCTAGAACCCGTGGTGAACGGTAATGTCATCCTCGGTGCCGACGCTGCCGTCGGCGCCGGCCGAAGTGATCGTGAACCCGTCGCCGTCCAGCGTGTACGTGAAATCGCGCCCCCAGGCGTCCTTGGGCACTTCCTCGGTATCGAGCACGCGGCGCCAGGTCTTCTTCGTCGTGCCGGGATTCTGCACCAGGGACTGCAACTGCTCGGGAGCCTGGCGGTGCTGAGCATAGTAGGCCTTGACGCCGTTGGAGATGGACTCAATTTGCGTTTTCGTGGTGTCTTCCTCGGCCCCTTTCATGATGCCGGAGAAGCTGACCACCACGATCGAGCCCAGGATCAGCAGGATGGCCACGACCAGCAGCACTTCCATCAGGGTGAAGGCCGCGCGGCGCCGGCGGCGTGCGGTGGGGCGAAGCATGACGAAACTCCTTACGAGAATAAGTAGGTGCCGCCTGCCGGGCGGCACGGGGTTATGTGTCAAGCGGAAGTCTCTGGTTATTAAACACCGCACGGTCCTGCCCGGCAGGCGGGACCTACGGAAATCTACTTAATTGTCGTGCTCATCTGGAGCACCGGGATCAGCAGGGCGATGGCCATGAACAGTACGATGGCGGCCACCACGAGCAGCATGATCGGCTCCAGCAGCCGCACGAGCAAGTCGAGCTGCCGCCAGGTGCGGCGGTCCAGGCCCTCGGCGATTTCGACCAGCACGGTGTCCAGGGCGTTGGCCTCCTCGGCCACGGCGATCATTTCCACCACCGCCGGCGGAAACTGCCGGCAATTGCGCAGCGGCGCGGCCAGCGACTGGCCGGCCGTGATGTTCTCGGAGGCCTTCTGGATGGCGCCGGTGAGGATGCGATTGCCGGCCGCGTCGCTGCTGATCTCCAGCGACTTGAGGATCGGCACGCCGTTCTTCAGCAGCGTGCCCAGCACGCGGCAGAACCGGGCCACGGCGAAGTTCAGGAAGATCCGCCCCGCCATCGGCACGCGAATCTTCACCCGGTCCATGAACACGCGCCCCTCGGGCGTGGTGATGCGAAAGTAAACGAAGGCGGCGACGACCATGCCCACCAGGCCCATCGCCCACCACCAACCGCTGAGGAAGCCGCTGAAGCTCAGCAACCAGTCGGTGATCCGCGGCAGCTTGCCTTGCTTGCGCATGCGGTCGAACAGCGGGGCGAACCGCGGGACCACGAACACCAGCAGGCCCACCAAGACGATCGTGCCCACGCTCATCAGGAAGACCGGGTAGGTGACCGCCCCCAGCACGCGCCCCTTGAGGTCTTGCTGCTGCTCGGTGAATTCGGCGATGCGGTCCAGGGCCTCTTCGAGGAAGCCGCCTTCGCCGCCGGCCCGCACCACGCTGACCGCCATCTCGCTGAACACTCTGGGATGCCGGGCCATGGCCTCGGCCAGCGTGCGGCCTTCAGAGACTTGTTCGTGCAGGTCGGTGAGCACGTACTTCAGCGAGGCGTGCGTGGCCTGGTCGCGGATCACGGCGATCGACCGCAAGAGCGGCACGCCGCTGCGGAGCAGGTCGGACATCTGCCCGAACGTGGTGGCGATGAGCTGCCCCCGGACGCGCCGGCCGCGGCGGGTGGTGGTCTTTTCCACCTCGACCGAGACGGGGAACAGCGCGCGCTGATCGAGCACGGCCAGCGCCTCGTGGTGCGTGGCGGCCTCGAGCCGGCCGATGATGCGCTGACCGGTCAGATCGCGCGCGATGTAGGCGAACTCAGCCATGGGGAATTCGGAATGCGCGTTATGTGAACGACTCGCTCCGCGAGTCGAACCGCTCGCGGAGCGAGCGGGCCACACTAGAGTATAATCACACAGCGCAATCACGTGGTGCGGCGGATGACGTCGCTGCCCTTGGTGATTCGCAGCACTTCGTCCACGGTGGTGCGGCCGGTCAGCACCTTGTGCCAGCCGTCGTCGCGGAGCGTGTGCATCCCGTCCTTGGCGGCGGCCTGCATGATCTCCCAGCTCGTGGCCCGGTCGTGGGCGAGTTGCCGCACCTTCTCGGTGGTCACCAACAGCTCGAACAGGCCCAGCCGACCGGCGTAGCCCGTGTGACGGCAATGACGGCAGCCGGCGACGCGGTACAGCGGCCCCTCGACTTTGTCGCGGGGAAAATCCTTAGGCAGGTCGTCCAGGTTCGGTTCGTAGGCCTCCCGGCACTTGGCGCACAGCCTGCGAGCCAGCCGCTGGGCCATCACGCCTTCCACGGTGCTGGCCACCAGGAACGGCTCCACCCCCATATCGACCAGCCGGGTGAAAGCGCTGGCCGCGTCGTTGGTGTGCAGCGTGCTGAACACCAGGTGGCCGGTGAGCGACGCCTGCACGGCGTTCTCGGCCGTCTCCAGGTCGCGGATTTCGCCCACCAGCACGATATCGGGGTCGTGCCGCAGGATGCTCCGCAGCGTGTGGGCGAACGTCAAGCCAATCTTCGGATGGACCTGAATTTGATTGATGCCGTCGAGCTGATACTCGACCGGGTCTTCCGTGGTGATGATCTTCGTCTCTTCGCTCTTGATCTCCAGGAGCGCGCTGTAAAGCGTGGTCGTCTTGCCCGACCCGGTCGGCCCGGTCACCAGGATGATGCCGTGCGGCATCCGGATCAGCTCTTGGAAAACCTTGTAGATGCCCGGCTCCATGCCGAGCTTTTGGAGACTGAATTCCATCCCTCCCTTGTCCAAGAGCCGCATCACGATCCCTTCGCCGTGGATCATGGGGATCACCGACACGCGGACGTCCACCTCGCGCCCCTGCACCTTCAGCTTGATGCGGCCGTCTTGCGGCAGGCGCTTCTCGGCGATGTTCAGCCGGGCCATGATCTTCAGGCGGCTGATGATGGCGTTCTGGAAGCGGCTGATTTCGCCCCGCACCGGCTGCGACTGCAGCATGCCGTCGATGCGGTAGCGGATCCGCAGGCCGGTTTCCTGCGACTCGATATGCACGTCGCTGGCCCGCGACTCGATGGCCTCGAGCAGAATTTCGTTGACCAGCCGGATGACGGAGGGCTCCAAGACCATCTCGGAAAGTTCCGAGCCGTCGGTCTGGATTTCCTCCAGCAGCTCGACGCCGTCTTCGTCAAGTGTGGCGGCGAGCAGGCCGTCGATGGTTTCGCTGCCGACGCCCAAGTGCATCTTGATCAGCTTGTTGATCTCGGCCCGGCTGGCCAGCACCGGCTCGACGCTCAGCCCCGTGGCGGAGGCGACCTCATCCAGCGGATAGAGGTCGAAGGGGTCGCTGGTGGCGACCACCAGCGTGCCGTTGTGCCGGGCGATCGGAAACAGCGACTGCCGATGAATCAGCTTCTGGGGGAAGCCCTTGAGCTGGCTGAGGTCGATCTTCGTCTCGGACAGATCGACGTAATTCAGGCCGACCTCTTCTCCCAGGGTGCGAAGCATGTCCTCTTCGCTGACGAAGCCGAGCTCGACGGCAACCTGGTCGAGCCGCGCGCCATCGGTTTGACGACTGCGCGTGGTCTCGAGCTGTTCCTGGCTCAAGAGGCCTCGGCGAAGCAGGATTTCAGCGACTTCCATGAGCCGTCTCGCAAGCTAAGCCGTCGGATGAAGGGCTTCGCGACGCGCTGGGGGCACCGAAGGCTTCGGTGCCCGCGTGGCGAAGGGTTGGGGAAAGTCGAACCTGGCAGCGATCGTTTGCAAACCCTGCGGCAAACGGGTAAGCGAGGCGGTCGCTAACGCGGCCAAGTCTAAGATACTAAACCCCATAGGGCTGCGGCAAGTTTCGCTGTCAGAATCTTGGCAAATCTCTGAGGGCCGTCTGAACTCTTTGTCGCGGTGAGACTTCAGCGCCGCGACTTGCTCGGCCGACGCTGGCCTATTCGCCCCTGCTGCGTATGATTCCTTAGAGCACATTTCTCGACGAGGACGGCCGCGACGCAGCGAAGAACTAGTGGGGAAATGGCGGCGGGAAGGCGTCGTTGGCCTCCTCCTCATCCTACCATTGGCGGCGACTGCCGGCCCACGGGTCCGGCCCTTGTCGCCTCCTATCCGGTGCCAGACGGCTATGCCACGGGGCCTGGCCACGACAGGGCAAGAATCCACAGTCACGTAGAATCGAGTCGTTATGATCGCCATTCGCAAAGATCCCAACCCCCAGGCCCTGAGACGGCCGGAGCCGCTGGGGCCGCTGAGCGGCGCCCCGGGCGAGGATTCCGCGTCCGGGCCGCTCGGTTTGTACCTGAACCAGATCGCCCGCACGCCGCTGCTAACGCGGCCGCGCGAGATCGCGTTGGCCAAGGCCATCGACCGGGGCCGCTGGCGATTCCGGTGTATCCTGCTGGAAGACGACAGAGTCTTGGCCAAGGCCGTGGCCGTGCTGCGCGACGTGCACGAAGGCCGGGGCACCGTCCAGTCGAAGCTCCAGTTCTTCGCCGGCAGGGGACTGGAAAAGGACCAGGTTCTCGCCTGGCTGGCCCAGAACGTGGCCACGCTGACCGAGCTGCTGCGTCGCAACGACTTCGACCGCAAGACCGCGGCCAATCGTTCGCTTTCCGAAAGCCGGCGGCGCGCCGCGCTGGCCCGGCTCGTTCGCCGCCGCCGCCGCGCCGCTAAGCTGGTCGCTGAGCTGGGGCCGCGCAGCGAGTGGTTCGAGCACCAGTTTCAACGGCTGGTCCGCGCCCAGCAGCGGGCGACGGAGCTGCGCGCCGAGGTGGCCCGGCCCCACGCGCCCGGCACGAACGGGCGGCAAGCCAAGCTCGCCCGCTATCGCCGGCTGCTCCGCTCCACCGGCCGCGGCCCCCAGCGGCTCGCCCGGCTGGTCGAGCGCGCCGGCCAGGCCCATTGGGAATACCAGGAAGCCAAGCACCGCATGTCCGAGGCCAACCTGCGGCTCGTGGTGGCCATCGCCAAGCGGTACCGCAACCGCGGCCTGAGCTTCCTCGACCTGATCCAGGAAGGCAACGCCGGGCTGATGCGGGCCGTGGAGAAGTTCGAGGTCGGCCGCGGCTTCAAGTTCAGCACCTACGCCACGTGGTGGATTCGCCAGGCCGTCAGCCGGGCGATCGGCGACCACGGCAAGACGATCCGCGTGCCCGTGCACGTCGGCGCCGCCGCCGGCGAAATGTGGAAGAAGCTGGGCGAATTGCAGCACGAGCTAGGCCGCCGGCCGACCTTGGAAGAATCGGCGGCGGCGTCCGGAAAGCCGGCCGACGAATTCCGCCTGCTGCTGCGGTCGGCGGTGCAGCCCTCCAGCCTCGACGGACCGATCAGCACCCGCGGCGAAGAAGCGCTGGGCAGCCTGGTCGCCGACGAGGAAGGAGTGGAGGTTTCGGAGGAGGCCGACCGGCGGATGCTCCGCGCCCGGATCGACGAGCTGCTGAAGACCCTCAGCCGCCGCGAGCGCGACGTGCTCAAGCTCCGCTTCGGCTGGGAGAACGGCAACGCCCACACCCTCGAGGAAGTCTCCGACCTGTTCGGCATCACCCGCGAGCGCGTGCGGCAGATCGAGACCCGGGCCTTCGCCAAGCTGCGCAAGCCGCAGCGGGCCGACCGGCTGCGGGCGTTCGTGGAGTGATTCTGCACGTGACGACGACACTAACCCGACGCGCAAGCGAGGGAGCCGCGCCGCGCGACTCTCAAGTAACACCCATCTCCCTCGCTTGCGCGTCGGGCTAGTGGGGCCGGTCACGGCGATCGCGGCGTGCCCGTGATTTCCCGCACCGCGCGAAAGAACCCCCGCTTGCGCTCGCTGGACAGGCCCCAGTTGACCGGCACGCTCTGGTAGCCCTCGTCGAACCCCTCCCGCTCGTGGCGGAAATCGAAAAAGCCCCATGAGGCGTACTGGCTGACGGCGGCGGTGAGGTTGTTGTCCGGCTTCTCGAAATCGTAGTGGTCGTCCTCGTTGAACAGGATCGGCAGCGGGCGATAGCCGGCGACTTTTCGCGTGCGGGCGACCATGTCGGCGATCCGCCTTGGGTCGCCGACGCCGTTGCCGTGCAGCAGCAGGAAGTCCGAGGCGCGGACGACGTTCTCGCCCGGGATGGTGCCGCCGCCGTAGCTGGTGCCGACCAGCAGCCGGGCGTCGCGGCCGGCGCGGGCCGCCGACCGCTTCTTGACGCGCTCGATCAGCTCATGGACGCGGCCGGGCCGCAGGATAGGGTGGTCGTAGGAGACGTTGCACTCGTTGTTGACTTCGATCAACACGTGGCGGTAGCCCCGCTCGACTACCCAGTCCACGGCGTTGTCCACGGCCCGCTTGACCGCCTCCTCGTCCTTCAGCCGTTCGTCCTGGCCGAAATAGAAGAGGCCCAGGATCGCCACCATCCCCAGCTCGTCCGCCCGATCGAGGATTCTCTCCAGCCGGCCCATGTAGTCAGCCCGCAGACTGCCGTCGGCGGCGATGGCCGAGTTGTGCCACGGTTGGTCCTTGGAATAGCCTTGCGGACTGCCGCCTTGCAGGTTGAGCGTCATGGCCAACAGGCCGTGCTTGCGCCACTCGGGCATGGCGGCCAGGAACTCGCGCGTGTTCCGCTCGGCATCCCAGCGGCCCGTGTCGGGATAAGCCCACCGGCCACGCGTGGCCTCGTTCAAGTCGTCGAAGGTGGCCTGCACCATGCGGCTGTTGAACAGCAGCCCCTCCACCTTGTGCCCGCGCCAGGTGCGGCCCTCGTACGTCGGCTTGCCGTTGATGAAGAACTGCTCGCCGCGGATCGAGGCCTCGGTGCGGCGGGCCGGCTTGTCGGCCGTGGTCTTCTTTTCCGGCGACGGATCGGGGGCGGCGAGAGCGGGACGTTCGGATGGCCGTGCCGCGTCTTCCCGCTGCACGGCCTGCACGAGCCGCCGCATCGCCTGATTCGTGGGGCTCTTCTCGCCGCTGGTCCAGCCGTCCAGCCGAGCGTCGTTGTACGACACGACCAAATCCAGGCTGGGAATGACCCACAGTGCCCGCGGCCCGCCGTGGCCGAAGGCCCCGTATGCGTCGCGCGGTGCGTCGGGCCACATCGTGGCCGCGTCTCTCCGAGACGCGGAGTCGAGTCTCGGAGAGACTCGACCACGTGCAGTCCACCACAGCCAACTGTAGCTGCCGAAGTGGGGCGTCTGGTTCGCCCCGCCGCCGAGCGACCGCTGGCCGGCGATCATCTTCGCCGCTCGGCCCTCGGTTCGTGGCAGCGCGGCGGGCAGCGGGCTGGTCGTGGCCAGCGCGACGTACTTTTCTGAAAGCACCTGGCGGTCATGCCATTTCCCGCGCCGCAGGTACAGCAGCCCGAAGCGGGCAAAGTCGCGCACGCTGATCGCCAGACGGCCCGGCCGGTCCTTTGCCCCAAAGGCCAGCAGCGTCGGCTGGTCCTGGCATTGGAGAATGTCCGTTACCTTCGGACCGAGCACCTCGCGGTCTACCTTGTCCCAGGTAGTGCCGTACACCTTCAGGAAGAGTGTGTCGGCCAGGAGAGCGATCTGGTAATCGTTGTAGTCAAAGGCCGCTCCGGGCCGCTCCTGCACGCCGTAGCACGAACATTGATTGGCCAGGTGCCGCCAGGTGATGTCGCGGTCCTTATGGCCGTGGGCTTCGTTCAGCTCGGCCAGCCGCGGTTCCCAGCGAGTGACCTTTTCGTCGAGGCCGGCAATCTTGCCCTCCTCGACGGCGGCCAGCAGGAAATGCGTGAACCACGGCTTGCAGGCCGAGGCCACGTCGGCCCGCTTGGCCACGTCGCCCCAGGAATAGACCACGTAGCCGTGCCGTATGACGCAGCCCCGGCCGCCCACGTAGTCGCTGAACGACTTGAGGGCTGCCGCATCGAGGCCCACATCGGTCGGCGTGCGCTCGGCCCAGTCCTTGCCGGGATAGACGGGCTCGTCCGCGAGCAGCGGGCACATGGACGGCGAGAGGCAGATCGTGACGAGCGCTGCCCATCGCACGCCGAGCACAGGGAGAGACGACATGAGCCGGATGCCT
>JBGQHD010000124.1:0-9283 GCA_041497795.1 Planctomycetia bacterium | reverse complement strand
GCAACGCTGCTCACGGCCGTATTCGGGTCGCATCGGGCACGCCTGGCGACTCACGACGCCTGCGCCGCGCCAGCCCGCGCATAGCGGTTCACTAGCTCGATGAGCTTGTGCCGGTCGATTGGCTTGGCGACGTAGTCGTCGCAACCGGCGTCCAGGCACTTGGCGCGGTCGTGCTCCATGGCGTGGGCCGTGAGGGCCACCACCGGCCGATCGTAGCCGGCATCGCGCAGGCGGCGGGTGGCTTCGTATCCGTCCATGATCGGCATCTGCATGTCCATAAGGACCACGTCGAACGGCTGATTCGGATCGTCTTCTCGGCGGCCCCAGCCGGGGTAGGTGGCCAGGGCGTACTCCAGCGCCTTGCGGCCGTTCTCCACGACCGTCACGTCGGCGCCGGCCTTGCGGAGCACGAAGGAGATCAGCCGTTGATTGTCCGGCCCGTCCTCGGCCAGGAGCACACGGCAGTTGAGATCGATCCTGCGATCCGTTCGCTCGGCCGGAACGCCCGGCTTGCCGGCCGGTTGTCCCGGCCGGATCAGCGGCACGGACGCCAGCGACCCGGTCGCCACGGAGACGCGGAAACCGCTGCCGCGGCGGGGGGTGCTGGTGGCCGTGATGTCGCCCCCCAGCATCTTGGCCAGGCGGCGGCTGATGGTCAGGCCCAGTCCGGTGCCGCCGTACTTGCGCGTGGTGGACGAGTCGGCTTGGGTGAACGGCTGAAACAGCTTCTGCATCTGCTGCGGCGTCATGCCGATGCCGGTGTCGAGAACGTCGAACACCAGCCGCGGTCCCCCCTCGGCGGCGGCGTCGAGACGGACCCGCAGCCGCACCTCGCCGATCTCGGTGAACTTGATGGCGTTGCCCACCAGGTTGATGAGGATTTGCCGCAGCCGGGTCGGGTCGGTCTCGATCGTCTGGGGGATCGGGCCCTGGAACTCGGCCCGCAAGGGCAAGCCCTTGGATTCGGCGCGGACGCGCATCAGCGCCAGCACGTCATCCACCAGTTGGACGGGCGGGCAGGCGATGCGTTCGACGTGCATGCGTCCAGCCTCGATCTTCGACAGGTCGAGGATGTCGTTGATGATGTCGAGCAGGTACTCGCCGTTCCGCTTGATGATCTCGGCGGCTTCGAGGTTCTCGTCGCCATGCAGGTTGCCCAGCAGGATGTCGGTATAGCCGAGGATGGCGGTCATCGGCGTGCGGATTTCGTGGCTCATGTTGGCCAGGAATTCGCTCTTGGACTTGGTGGCGGCCTGGGCCGTCTGGCTGAATTCCTCCAGGGCCTGGTTGGCGGCCTCCAGCGCTTCGGTGTAGCTCCGCAGCTCGATCTCGGAAAGGTGCAGGCGCTCGTAGATTTTGAGCTGCCCGGCGAGGAGGCCGACCATGGGCACCGCATAGCCGAGCGCCTTCAGCGCGTGCGCGGCGACGAAGCAGGCGTCGTTGGGCATGGCCGAGCCGAAGGCCAGGTACGCTTGGGCGGCGATCTGCGGCATCAGCGAGAGCAGGATCGCCCAAGCGACCAGCGTGGCGCCCCGGCGCAGGTAGAGAGGAAAGGCGACCGCCCCACACAGGGCGTACACGGCCAACGGGATCAGGTCCAACGGCCGTTTGACCCAGGCGTCGGCGTACACCGTCCGCGGCAGCCACGGCGCCGAGGCACAGCCTTGCACGACCAGGAAGGCAACGAGCGCGAAGGTAACGCACAGCGCCGAGGCCAGGACGATCTTATGTTCTCGCCGTCGCACCAACGGCAATCCCAGGGCAAAGTATCCGACGCCGGCCAACAAGATGCCCGCGTGCAACGTGCGGCCCGCGGTCCAGGTGATGGCCTCGAAGCCGGCCGGGTCGCGCACGTCGAACAGCAAGTGATGGATCGCCAGGACTTGGAAGGCGTCCAGGGCGCCCACGGCCGTCAACGCCACCGCGACCACGGGCAGCAGGTCGTCGTGCGTCAGTTGGTGCTGGACGAGGCAGAGCAGGCCCACAAGTAAGGCCAGGCAAACCGCGGTCCATGCCAACAACGCTTGGCCTAGGCTCCCCCCGAGGATCAGGTGCGCCGGCCCCGCGCCGCCATCGGCCGCGGCGATGGTCGTCAGGTCGAACCCCGTGTGCGCCAGCAGCAGCGGCGCCAAGCAAATGACGGCCAGCCCGATGCTCCACCGCCACGGCCGGATTTCCCAGCGCGTGCCGCCAGGCAGGGCGTCCTCGATCCGCGCCGCGCCTTTCGCCCACTGGGTTTCGCCAGGGGCGCAGCTCCGCGCCGGGGCGGCGTCGAAGCGGTCGGTATCTTGGGGCGCCGCCATCGCGTCTCTCGACAAACAGGTCTCGGACGACCGAATCGCTCGTGCTTCGTCCGCCTTGGCGCAGGAGGCAGGAACATCAGCGTCCTCGCCAAACGGGACCCAACGTGAAAGAATAGCTTTTCGCGTTACGCCAGGTGGGAAATATGGCGTCCGCGTCCACGTGGCTCGATTGCGCCGCATGCGCCGATCGCACGCGTCGTGCGGCGTGGGGTAGGCTTCCAGCCTGCCGCAGTGTAGCCATCTCGCTCCGCGAGATGGAATGCGGAGGGTCATTCTTGCTAGCCTCACAGACGGGAATGTCTGGCCCACAAGGCATCACAGACTCTCGAGGAGATGTTGATTCATCTCGCGGAGCGAGATGCCTACACTGCCTCACTTCACTTTGACGCCCATGAGCACCCCTTCGCGAGCCGTTGTCTGCCTGAGCGGAGGTTTGGACTCCGCCACCACGCTGGCCCTGGCCAAGCGCCAGGGCTTCGTGCTGTACGCGCTGACGTTTCGCTACGGCCAGCGTCATCTTCTGGAGATCCAGGCCGCCGAGCGCGTGGCCCGGCAGGCCCAGGTGGCCCAGCATGCCGTCGTCGAGATCGACCTCCGCCGCTTTGGCGGTTCGGCGCTGACCGCCGACATCCAGGTGCCCAAGGGGCGCGACGAAAGCGAGATGGCGACGGGCATCCCCGTCACCTACGTGCCGGCCCGCAACACGATCTTCCTGTCGTTCGCCCTGGCCTGGGCCGAGGTGCTCGAGGCGCGAGACATCTTCATCGGGGTCAACGCCTTGGACTACAGCGGCTATCCCGATTGCCGGCCGGAGTACATCGCGGCGTTCGAGCGGATGGCGAACCTGGCGACCAAGGCCGCCGTGGAAGGGCGCGGGGTATCGATCCATACGCCGCTAATCGCTCTGCGCAAGGCCGAGATCATCCGCCTGGGCCTGGAGCTGGGCGTGGACTACGCGGCCACGCTGAGCTGCTACGATCCGGCCGCCGACGGTGCGGCGTGCGGCGGTTGTGATGCATGCCAGTTGCGGCGCAAGGGGTTCGCGGAGCTCGGCCTGACCGATCCGGCTAAGTACCAAGCCACGACACCACACTAGCCCGACGTGCAAGCGAGGGAGGACCGCACTTCCCTCGCTTGCGCGTCGGGCTAGTGTCGCGGCCGAGCCACCCCGCCGGGCGAGTTGCTTTGGCTGCGTTGCGCGAGCTGAACGCGTTGCAGCAGATTCTGGCTCCACGAGCTTCCAGGCGCCAGGGCCAATGCCTGGTGGGCCGTGACGAGCGCTTCGTCGGGACGCCCGGCGAGCAACTGGGCTTCGGCCAAGGCGTGCAGCAACTCCGGGCTGGGGCCGCCGCGGCGCGCGGCCGCGGTCAGCACCCGCGAGGCGTCCTCATAACGGCCCAGGCGCGCGTGCATGCGCCCGGCCAGAAACAGGGCCGGTGCCGGCTCCTCGCTGGGCGGATAGGTCTCCAACAGGACTTGGACCGCCATCAGCCCACGTTGAAGCTGCGAAGGATCGTTCTCCGGGACCCTTTCCGAGAGCGCCCAATGAAGCTCGGCCTTTTCCAGCAACGCCTCGCGATGACCGGGCTCAATCGCCAGCACGCGATGATAGGCGGCCAGGGCCTGGTCGATATCGTCGCTCTGCCGGGCCAGCCGGGCCTTGAGCAGCCAGGCCGCCGCGGCATGGGGATCCGCATTCAGTGCCGCCTCAGCGTCGGCCTGCGCGGCCGGCAAGTCGCGCATCGCCAGATGCCACTCGGCCCGGCGGACCAGCAAGGCCGGATCGTCGCCCGTCAGTTCGATCGCCCGGTTCAGTTGGGCGATGGCCGCGTCCTGGGCGCCGCGCTGCCAGAGTACGGCGGCGTATTGCCGTCGGGCCTCGGGATCGACGCCGTAGGTATCGACCGCTTGAGCCAGCAGCGTCTCAGCTTCCGCATAGTCGTGACGCTGCATGGCGCTCACGCCGCGCGACGAGAGCTGCCGGCACTCCATGAGGGGTTTCGGGACCGGGCCGCGATCCGACCAGCAACACCCCGCTAAGGCCGACGCCGCCGCCGACAGCAAGAGCCCGCGCAGGGTGAACCCCGGGCGGGCCATGGCGCGTTCTGTGAGACTGTGGGGCATCGAACGTCGCAGTCGTCGTAAGGTTGGGCACGTTCCAACGTGCCAGCCACGTGGCCGCGTCTCGTCCGAGACGCGGTGCGAGTCTCGGAGAGACTCGTCCACGTGAAATATCGCAAGCAAGGCCAGCCGACGATGGGAAAAAACGGTCGAGACTCTAGCAAACAGGCGAGAACAACGCAAATCGTCCACCCCAGACGCCTCGATGGGTCGGTGCTAGATGGCGATCCCTCGAACGCGTCTCATTTTGATCCTCTGGCGGTCGAGAATCCCCGTGGGTGGCACAGTGACGCCATGTAACGCAGGAATGCCGCTTTCGGAGAAGCCGGATGCTTCCACTCGAATGCATCTCTATTTGAGACGCAACGAAACTTTCCGCCGTAAATCAATCTGCTGAAAAGTATTACGTCCGAGTGCTCGAAACGCGACGAGGTTCGCCAGTCCCTGGTACGGAGAATGCAGTGCTGTCTGCACATAAGTTGCTGGCCCGCGGGGTCTTTAGCGTACATTAGTGGGATGGTTGTCTTGCCCCTGGCCATCCCACTGGCCACTGTGTCAGTGGCACGTTAAAGGCCCCTTTTTTTCTTTTGCGGCCGTTGCACCAGCCACGTCGAGGCGGCGCGCCAGCCAATCCGTCAGCAAGCGCTGATATCGGCGCGTGTCTTCCACGAACACCAGGTGGCCTGCCTCGGGAACGATCGCCAGCTCAGCCCCGGGGATCGCCGCCGCAAGGGCCCTCGTGTGCGCGGCGGCAGTGATGGCGTCGTGCTCTCCGCCGACTATGAGCGTGGGCATCAGGATTCGCGGCAAGAGGGCCGAGATGTCGAAGCTGCGAATGCGGCCCATGATCTCGGCCAGCCGCGCCGGGTCGTGACGGCGAAGGGCGGCGTGCAGCCGGTCGATCGTTTCGTCCAGGGCCGGGCTCGTTTGCCGGCGATGGCGCGGGTGCATCTGTTTTCGCAGGGTGGCGACGTGCAGTCGCCTGCTCACAGCCAGCAGGCGCAGTATGCCGTGACAAATCCAACGACCGGCACCCTGTCGGCTCGCAGCGCGCTGCAAAGCCCCCAGCGGTCCGTGCCAGCGGCCTATGGCGAAGCCGGAGATGCTCATGACTCCAGCGACCATTTCTGGAAAACGAGCCGCCACGTTCAGGGCGGCAAACCCGCCGGTTGACCAGCCGACCAGCTCGACCTGCTCTCGCCCCACGAGCTGCCGGATCGCCGCCGCCAGAACCTGGGCGAACAGCTCGCAGGTGATGTCCGCCGCTCGGCAACCGGCCGACAGGCGGCCCGGCGCATGACCTGGCAGGCCCAGCGAGTACCAGCGCCGCTCGTCGCGCACCTGCCGCGGCAGCGTGGGTAACCAGACATCGGGCGAAGCGAGAATGCCGTGGAGCAAAACGACGGGCGGCGCGTCGCGATTGCACCCACCCGCCAAAACGGCGATCCAGTGGCCATCCACGTTGAGCAGCCGTGGCGTCATGCGGCTTTCTGAAGCGGCGTGCGAGTCAGAACGCCGCCGGCATCGTCGCCGACCAGGTGCAGCAGCGCCGGCTCCATGCGCTCGTGAAGCGGGGCCAACGAGTCGGCCTTGCGCAGCACCGCCCGCCGGCGGCCAAGCTGCGTCAGCCAATCGAGCGCGCCGGGCGCGAACCGCTTGAGATAGTACGACGCGTGGGCCAGCGGCGTCACCAGGGCGATGCCCTGGTTGCGGCGGACGGCGCGGATCGCCTTGGCGGCCACCTTTTCCGGCGTGGTGCTCAGCCAGCGCGGCGGCGTGGGCACTTTGCGGTCGGGGTGTCCGCGGAGCGACTTATCGTACAACGCCGTGCGCACGTAGCCGGGGCACAGCGCCGTGACGCCCAGGCCACGCCGGCCGAACTCGACGCGCAGCGCCTCGCTCAAGCCCAACAGGCCGTATTTGCTAACGTGATAGGCCGTCGCCCGGGCAGTGGGGAAGAACCCGTAGAAGCTGACGACGTTGAGCAGGTGCGCTTCGGGGCGCGACAGCAACGTGGGCAGCAGTTCCCGCGTGAACTGGATCGGCGCCAGCAGATTCACTGCCAGCAGCCGCTCCCACTGCTGGGGCGTCATCCGCGTGGTGGGGCCGTAATAGGCCACGCCGGCGTTGTTCACCAGGACGTCGAGCGTGCCCCAGCGGTCGAGGACCGCGCTGATGCTGGCGGAAACATCTTCCGGACGAGCGACGTCGCACGTTCGGCCATAGGCCTCCACGCCCAGCCGGCGCGCGGCCATGATGGTCTCGGCGAGTTCCCCTTTGTTGATATCCAACAAAAACAGGTGGGCGCCTTCGCCCGCGAAGCGCAGCGCCAGGGCGCGGCCGATGCCGGCTGCCGCTCCCGTGACGAGCACCTTCTTATCTCTCAAGAGCCGCATGCGATTGCCTCCCCCCGCTGCGCGCCGGCAGCCCGTTTCGCAGCCTCTTGCCGGCCTGATTCCTTCCCGTATCGGTTCGGCACCGAGCGATTCTGTGCCAGCACCCGCAAACTTGCCGCGACCGGAGTTGTCCGCGCTGGCCACCATCGGGTTTGCACCGCCGCCGCGCCCCTCGTTACACAGGCGTTACCGTCGCTCTCCGTGAGCCGTCTCCGTGACGGCACGCGGAGCGTGCCTACTACCTTGACCGGCCAGCAACAGCTCAAGTGTGGCCAACTCGCTCTGCGAGTTGGAGTCCCCTGGGTCGTGCCACGCCCTCCAACTCGCGGAGCGAGTTGGCCACATTGCGAGTTGGCCACATTACTTCAGGCTCTCGCGCACCGTCTGAATCTCCCCGCGCAGGCGCTCGATCTCGGCCAGGGTTTCCTCCTCGTCGCCGCGGATGCGGAACTGCCGTTTCTTGAAGGCCAGCTTGGCGGCCAGCGTGCAGAGGTTGACGACCTGGCCGGCATAGCGCTCCATCCGTTTACGCAGCGCGGCCACGGTTAACGCGGCCCGCCATTGCAGGTTGGCCGTGGCTTCGGCTTCGTCCACGGTCAAGAGGCCGTGGGCCACCTCCTCGGCCAGCTCCTCGCGAATCCAGGTGGCCTCCTGCTGCAGCGCGAAGCACACCAGGTACAGCCACATGCCGACGCCCAGCCAGGCCACGATCAGCCCCAGCACTGGCGACATCAGCGGCGACGACACGGAGAAGTTGTGGAACATGTGCAGGCCGATGGCGCCGATCAGTCCCGCCAGCGGGCACAGCACGCGCGTGGCCAAACTGGTCCCGTAGCGGGCGATGCCCAGCCCCAGCCCGAACATCGAGGCAAACAGCGCGTGGTTCATCCCGAACACCACGTCCCGCATGAACGCCAGTTGGAGGCCGAAGCCAATGTCCTTGTGAAAGGCGTCTGTGAGGTACAGCACGTTCTCGGTCATGGCGAAGCCAAAACCGGCCAGCGAGCCGTAGAGCATGCCGTCCATCAGGCCGTCGAATTCCTTGTAGGCGAACCAGAAGACGATCAGCACCGCCGCGGCCTTGGCCAGTTCCTCGACGACCGGCGCCACCACGGCGACATTAAACAGATTGGCGGCCCCCGGCGCGGGATAGAATTCGTGCACTTTGAAGGAAAAGAGAATCTCGCCCATCAGCGAGAGCATCACGGCTGGCGCCGCGCCCCAGGCGAACACCAGCACCATCAGCAGCCACGGCTCCCGCTCGTTGCGGTCCATCAGGACCAGGATCGTGACGTACAAGAGCGTAGGAATAATGGCCGCCATCAGCGACCAGCCAAGCGCTGTGAGATCCATCGAGCGTACCGAGAGGGGGCGGGGGCAAGCGTGCTCCGAAGTCCTTCAAGGTACTGCCTCGCGGCCGGGGCCGTCTACGGCACTTGGCTCCTCCCAATTCGTCCCGGCGAGCGGCAGTCCGGCGCGACGGGCCCGGCGAGCGAGGCCCGACGAGCGGGGGGCGTCAGCCCCCTGATAACGTCGCGGAGGGAAAGACGTAGCTCGCCGGATCGACGTCATCAGGGGGCTGACGCCCCCCGCTCGCCGGGAAGGCGCTGGCGGTGTGGCGGACGGTGAAAGCCCTGGATTATGCTGGGGCCATGACCCTCAACTTGCGTACTGCGCGCCTCGGCATGACTCTCGTCCTCGCCGCGACGTGCCTCGGCTGTGGCGGCGCCGACGAGGCTCCGTCTCGCGCCCCGCCAAGCGCTCAGCCAGGGGGCGCTCGTCGCGTGGACGCGCGCGCGATTGACCAAGCGATCGCGGCCGTCGAGCGAGGTGAGTCGGCCGAGATACTCCTCCCGGGCATTCAAGTCACCGGCGCCGACTTGCGGCGGATCGGCCGCCTCAAGATGCTTCACAAACTCAATCTGGGAACGCAGCCCCTGGACCTTGGCGACGACCTGCTGGCCCTGCGCGACTTGGCGGGACTTCAAGAGCTCGTGCTGGGCGCGGCGCCGATTACCGACCGCGGCCTGGCCGCCGTGCGCGGAATGCGCGAGCTGAACCGGTTGAACGTGACGGGCACGCGCGTCACCGACGACGGCCTGGTCGTGCTGGTCGAGCTGCCGAAGTTGGAAAAGCTGCGCATCGGCGGGCCGGCAATCACCGACGCCGGAGTGGCTCGTCTCAAGACGATGAAGCAGCTCAAGGAATTGATCTTATGGGATTGCCCTTTGACCGACGGAAGTCTGCCTCACCTGCTTGAGATGACGCATTTACGAACGCTGTACTTGTATGGCACGGGGATCAGCGAAGAGGGCCTCAGCAATCTCTCGGCCGCGCTTAAGCCATACAAAGTGCACTTGCACTATTGAGCACGTTGAAAACGTGCTCCACGTGGGGCACGTTTTCCAACGTGCCCGACGGTCGTGGCATCCGCTCTCGATCTACACCGCCCGCACGACGATC
>JBGQHD010000123.1:0-9324 GCA_041497795.1 Planctomycetia bacterium | reverse complement strand
GCCCGCTTTCCGCAACTGGAGGTGTCGGTCGATTCGGCCCGTCTGGTGGATGGCGAGGGCATCACGCTCCGCGGCGTGCACCTGCGCACTCGTGGGCCGGAGGCCGAGGCGTCCGAGCTGGCGGCGATCGACGAGGTGGCGCTCGACTGCGACACGTCGCTCCAGCGGCTGATGCAGGGGGACGTGAACATCCGCCGGGTGGTCGTGCGCCGTCCGCGGCTGCGCCTCGCGCGGATCGGGGACGGCTCGTGGAACATCTCCCAGTTGCTCGCCGATGCGCGGGGCAGTCCGGCCGAGCAGCCGCCGAGCACCGAAATCGAGGGAGGGATCCTGGAGCTGATCGATAGCTCCCGGCAGCCGGCCGGCCGCTGGACGCTGCGCGATGTCAACCTCACCCTCGACGCGTCGCAGGGCGGTGACGGCCACCTCCGCGTGGCGGGCACGCTCGCGGGCGACCACTTGCGGCAGGCGGAAGTCAAGCTCGACTATCAGGCGGCCCTGCGGACGGCCGGGGCCACGATCGAGCTGGCGGGGGTCGAGATTTCGCCCGCCCTGCTGGCCGCCTTGCCGCGTGAAGCCGCCGAGCACGCCGGCGCGCTCGCCGCCCTGCAGGCGCGGGCCGACGTGAAACTCGAGCTGGCCTACGCCTCCGGCCAGGCCCAGCCGTGGCGGTTCGACGCCCGCGTTCAGGTCCGCGAGGGCCGCCTGGAGCATCCGCGTCTGGCCTATCCGCTCGGCCAGCTCCAGGCCAAGATCCACGTCCACGACGGCGGGCTGGAGATCGAAGAGCTTACGGCCAACAACCGTCAGACCACGCTGCAACTCGCAGCCAAGCGCCGCGGCTGGCTGCCGACCTCGCCGCTGGACGTCCACGTTGTCGGCAAGCAAATCGTCTTTGACCAGCGGATGCTCGACGCCCTGCCGCCGGCCGGGCAGGAGATTTGGAGCGAGTTCCGGCCCGAGGGCGAAGCCGACGTCGACGCCAGGCTCACCTTCGACGGCAGCTCCTGGCATCCGGACGTCACGGTCACTGCCCGCAGCCTGGCTGTCACCTACTTCCGCTTTCCCTACCAGGTGCAACAGGGCAGCGGCTGGCTGAAGCTGGTGGGCAAGGAACTTTCCTTCCGGATGACCGGCAAGGCCCGCGGCGTGCCCGTGCAGTCTGAGGGACAAATTCACGACTTCGGCCCCGCCGGGGCCGGCTGGGTGCAAGTCAGCGGGCAAAAGCTGCGCTCCGACCCGGACATGATCGCCGCCATGTCTCCCGAGTCGCGGGCGATCGTCGAGGCGTTTCGACCCTCGGCAGGCGTCTTCGACCTGGACCTGCGGCTCTGGTGGCAGCCCCACGACCCCGTCGTCCATCGACAGATGCAGCTCCGCATTCACTCGCTGCAGGGCCGCTACGAACGCTTTCGCTACGGCCTGGCGAACATCTCGGGCGTCGTCGAGCAATTGGGGGACGACGAGTGGCGGTTCTCCGATCTCAAGGCGACCAACGGCCAAGGACGGATCACCTGCTGGGGGTCGATGAAGCCGGAGCCGGCGAACGTAGGACGGATTGCCAATCCGTCCGGGCCGACGGACGGTCCATCACCCGCTTCCACCGCCCAAGACCATCTCCTGGACTTGCACTTCACGGGGGACAACATCGCCCTGGACGAAGAGCTGCAGGGCGCGCTGCCGCCGGAAATGCGCGGCTTGTGGACGAACCTCAAGCCGCGGGGGCTGGTCAATCTCGACGACGTGACGTTCCAGTTCCGCACCCGCCAGCGCACCAAGCGGCTCAGCCTGAGCATCACCCCGCGTGAGGAATCGGTATCCGTGGAGCCGGCCGCGTTTCCCTATCGCTGGGAGAAGCTCCGCGGGCAGATCAGCTACCAGGACGGCGTCGTCCATTGGCGGAACCTTCAGGCCACGCACGGCGACACCGCCTGGCGATCGGACGGACAGGCCAACGTCGCGGCCGACGGCGGCTGGGGGCTGTCGCTCACCGGCCTGGCCGTCGATCGTCTGCACGTCGATCGCGACCTGCTGCGCGCCGCCCCCGAGGGCCTGCGGCGCGCCCTCACCGAGCTGAATCCCACCGGGGCCTTCAATCTGCACGGCGGCGTGAGCTTCGCCCAGGCCGGCGGCGCTGCCCAGCCCTTGCACGGCAGATGGGACCTCGACGTCATCTGTCATCGCAACGGCCTTCAGGCCGGGGTCAAGCTCGACGACCTCTTCGGCATCATCCATCTCGAAGGGCAAAGCGAGCGCGGCGAGGCGCGGATGAGCGGCCAACTGGCGCTCGAATCGCTGAGCTGCCGCGGCTTTCAGTTCACCCAGGTCCAAGGGCCGTTCACCGTCCAGCCCGGTTTGATCCTCTGGGGCTCGCCGCACGAGCCGCAACTGCAAGCCGGCCCGGGGCACATCTCGGCTCGCTGCTATGAAGGGGTGCTGATCGGCGACGCCTGGGTTCGCCGCGGTGAAGCGGCGCCCGCCTCGCCCGCGCGCGGCGAAGCCGCCGCGTCCGCTTCGTGGAAGTTTTTCCTCCGCGCCAACCTCGCGCAAGCCAGCTTGGGCCGGTTTTGCCGCGAGGCCGTCATCGGCCGGCAGAACATCAGCGGCCGCGCCGACGGTAACGTCGTGCTCCACGGCAGCAGTCAGGGCGTGCGCGACTTGCGCGGCGCGGGCAACGTTAGACTTCGCGACGCGAACCTCTACGAGCTGCCGGTGATGCTCTCGCTGCTCAAGGTGCTCAGCCTGAAGGAGCCGGACCTGACGGCCTTCACCACCAGCGACGTCGAATTCGCGATCAACGGCGCCCACGGCCAGGTCTATTTCCCGCGCATCGACCTCAACGGCGACGCGCTCAGTCTCTCAGGCCGCGGGTCGGTGGGCTTCAACCGGCAGCTCGCGCTGGCCTTCCGGCCGCAGCTCGGCAGCAGCCGCTCGAAAGTGCCGATTCTCGGCGACCTCCTCCGCAGCGCCAGCGGCCAGATCGTGGAGCTGTACGTCGGCGGCACGGCCGACCAGCCCGAAGTCCACCGCGAGCCGTTCCCAGACATCAAAGAAGCGCTGGAGAACCTGCAAGCGGCGCCAATTCTGCCGAACATGACCCCCGCGCCCAGCACACTGCGGCCGAACTTCCTCGGGCCAAGGCGGTAACAGAACGCCGATAGGCTGGCCAAGGTCGTTGAGCAAGGGTCCATCTCGGTATAGCTTACTGCTGGTCTATTGCGCGGTTCAACGCTGTTGCGAGTTTTGGAGATCCTGCCGTGACGCGCCTGTCTCAATTGAGTGAGCATGATCTGAAGTCTTTTCACAGCCAGATTCGTCAACGTTACGACGCGTTCAAGAAGCGCGGCATGACGTTGAATCTGACGCGCGGCAAGCCATCGCCCAGGCAACTGGACCTGTCCGTCGATCTACTGGCCTTGCCCGGTGCGGCCGATTACACGGCGGCGGATAAGACGGATTGCCGTAACTACGGCGGACTCCAGGGGCTGGCGGAACTGCGGGCGTTGCTCGCGCCGGCGTTTGGCGTGGCGCCGGAGCGCGTGATCCTCGGCAACAACTCCAGTCTCGCCCTGATGCACGACGCCATCGTGTTCGCCCTGATAAAAGGCGTTTCGGGCAGCCCGAGGCCGTGGTCCAAGGAAAAGCGCATCGCCTTCCTGTGCCCCGTGCCCGGCTACGACCGGCATTTCGCCATCTGTGAGGAATTTGGAATCGAGATGATTCCCGTGCCGATGACCGACACGGGTCCGGACATGAATGCGGTCGAGAAACTCGTGGCCAGCGATGAGGGCATCAAGGGTATGTGGTGTGTGCCGAAGTACAGCAATCCCACGGGCACGGTGTATTCCGCCGAGACGGTCGAGCGGCTCGCCAGGATGAAGTCGGCGGCGCCTGATTTCCGTTTGTTCTGGGACAACGCTTATGCCGTGCACCATCTGACGGACGAGCGCATCGAGATCGCGAATATCGTCGATGCCTGTGCTCTGCACGGCCGCGCGAATCGGCCGCTGGTGTTCGGCTCCACCTCGAAGGTCACGCTGGCGGGCGCCGGCGTGGCGCTGCTGGCGTCGTCGAAGGATAACGTCGCGTGGTATCTGAAGCGCATCGAAAAGCGCACCATCGGCGGCGACAAGATCAACCAACTGCGCCATCTTCGCTTCCTGCGCGACCAGGCCGGTCTGATGAAGCTGATGGAGGGCCAGCGGGCCATCCTCGCACCCAAATTCAGCAAGGTGATCGAGGTGTTCTCGGAGAACCTCGGCAACCGCGGTGTCGCGACCTGGACCGTGCCCAAGGGCGGTTACTTCATCAGTCTCGATGTCCCCGAGGGCTGCGCCAAGCAGGTGGTGAAGCTCGCCAAGGAGGCCGGCGTCGAAGTCACGCCGGCCGGCGCCACCCATCCGTACGGAAAAGACCCGCTGGATCGCAACATCCGTATCGCGCCGAGCTTCCCCGAGCTTGCCGAAGTGGCGCTGGCGGCTGAAGGTGTTGCAGTGTGCGTGCTGGTCGCGGCAAGCGAGAGATTGTTGAAGCAAAGTGACGCACGGTAAGCAAGTCGTTCCCGTCTAACGCGAGGGATTCTTGGCCGAACGTTCATGCAGCCAAGCGAGCACTCTTGCCGCATCCGCATCGGGTGGAAACACCGGATAGAAACAGGCCGCGATCCGACTCCGCTCGATGATGAACGTCAGCCGCTTCAGCAGCGTTAGCCCAGCATGCTCGAACGTCGGCAGCGACAGGGCGCGCGTGAGAGCCAAGTCCGCGTCGCTGAGCAGCTCAAAGGGCAGGTGTAGCCGCTCCGCCGCCTCCTGCTGATCGGCCGTTGCTTGCGTGCTCACCCCAAAGACCCGCGCCGTGAGCGCCCGCAGCGCAGCGTCGTGGTCCCGGTAGGCGCAAGACTGCGGGGTGCACCCGCGGGCACCGGGAATCGCGTTCCAGGCGGCCGTACCCCCGGGCGATTCTTGATCCGGCCGACCCATGCGTGGGTAACAGTAGACGACGGTTGAACCCGGAAACGGCTCGTCCAGTCGCACCAACCGGCCCGCCGTCGAAGGCAGCGCGACCGGCGGCACCGCCAAGCCGACTAGGTGTCGGCAACCGCCGTCATCGACGGGCACCGGCAGATTGGGGGGCAACGCGTACAGGTCGTCAGATCGCATAGGGCTCACCTGTTGAAGACATGCGTAGTTACTCGACCGTGGGTCTCGCCCGGCGGCCTTTCACTTGTAGTTTGAGACCTCGACCAAATTCATGTCAGGGTCACGAAGATACACCGACACGATGGCCCCTGTTGCACCGGTGCGCCCGACCGGTCCTTCAAGAATCGCCGCCCCGCACGACCGCAGATGTTCGATGAAGTCCTGTAACGGCGTGTCCGTGATGAAACACAAGTCGGCCGAGCCGGGTGTTGGCCGGCGCGCCTTGGGCTCGAACTCTTTGCCTTGCTCATGCAAGTTGATTTTCTGCGACCCAAAGGCCAGCGCCTTTCTGCCTGCGCCAAAGGTCACCACGGCCATGCCTAGGACCCGGCTGTAAAACGAGCAAGTGGCTTCGATGTCTTTGACCGTCAGCACGAGATGGTCCAGCCGGTCGATATTCATGGTGTTCCCCTGCGGCGGTCCGCACTTGGGAGGAGCAGCACTTTGCCGATGCTTTGGCGACTCTCCAGGAAGCGGTGCGCCTCGCCCCCTTCCGAAAGCGGAAAACGCCTGGCGATGTTCACCGCCAGGGCCCCGTCACGTGCCCAGGCGAAGAGCTCGTCGGCCCGTTTCTGCCGCTCGCTGGCGCTCGTCAGCACATTCCAAAGATCTCCGCCCGTGATTCGCTTGGAGCCGTCGATCAGCAGCATGGGATCGACGGGCGGCGGACTCCCTCCCGCCATCCCATAGAAAACTACATGGCCGCCAATCTTGGCGATGTCCAGGCTCTCCAAGAGCGTTGTCCCCACCGAGTCATAAACCACGTCGGCGCCCCGGCCGTCGGTGCATCGCCGCACGCCGTCTTTCCAGTCCTCGCCATAGAGGAGGACGGTGTCGGCCCCCGCTTGGAGGGCGGCTGCCCGCTTGACCGCCGACGAAGTGAGACCGATCACCCGTGCCCCGAGCCGACGAGCAATCTGAACGAGCAGCAGCCCGACGCCTCCGGCCGCGGCGTGCAGGACCACGGTTTCGCCCGCGGTGATGGCGTGGCTGTCCCTGGTCAGATAGTGCGCCGTGAGACCTTGCAGGAGAAGGGCGGCGGCGGTTTCCTCCGAAATGTCGGCCGGCAGCAGGATCAGCCGCTCCAAGGGGACCGCGACCTGTTCCGCGTTGGCGAAGGGGCTATCCGCAAAGGCGACGCGGTCGCCCACGTGAAACGCGCTGGACCGGACCCCGGACTCGATCGACTCGATGATGCCGGCGGCTTCGTAGCCCAGGATATAAGGCGGCTCGCCCGCCAAGTGATAGGTGCCGCGGCGACGATAGATGTCGGCGAAGTTGAGCCCAATGGCCGTGGTGCGCACGACGGCCTGACCCGGACCAGGCGCCAGGTCAGGGAAACGGCGGCACTCCAATACTTCCGGGCCGCCAAAACGGTCAAAGCAGAGTGCGTGCATCGTCACATCGAAAGAGACGCAGGAAAACCACTCGCACAGGCTCAGCCGCTGGCTTACGACGCAAAAGGCCGCGAAACCCGGCACACAAGGAACATGGCGTGACGTGCGTCGGCGCCGACCTCGACAAGGAATCTATCAGCCCCTGCATGGGGGTGATAGTAGACGGCAAGCGGCCGAGCGGAGAGGGAGGCGGGCCACCCCCCCGTGTAGCAAGCCGACGCGCCGTTCCCGGTCTCCGTTTGTGCACGCGGCTGGACCGTATCGGCACCGATTTCCGCAGCGGCGCTCGGCGAAAACACGGTTCGTCTCATGTCAGGGCGGCGCGTAGATTGGTGCTCGCGATCCGCGGGTGCCCAGGGCGCTGAGACCGCGCGCGACGGCCGCGCAAACTGACCGATGACCGATGGCACGAAAAGGCCCGACATTGGAAGAACGAAAAGCTGAAGGGCAAAAAGCGGACGAGTTGTGGCTGGTCGGCTCCCGCTTACCAGAACCGTTCTTCGACGTCAGGCAGGAGCCCAATGCCGACAGGCTTTGACGCGGCGCAAGGGTAAGCTAGAAACGAGACTTATGTATCTTACCGATTCGATGATCCGCGATGTCGAAGGCAAGTACGGCCGGCCCGTCGAGATCGCCCGCGCCTACGAGCTGACGCCGGATCAGCTCGCCATGGTCCGGCTCGGCCAGCGGCATGGGCGGTGCCACGACGTGACGGTGGTGATTGCGGACGGCAACCGGATCGTCGTCATTCGTAAGCCGAGCTATCCGGCCGGGGCGTACCGGACCCCCTCCGGCGGGGTCGAGCTGGGCGAGACGTTCGAAATGGGGGGCATCCGCGAAGCCCACGAGGAGACGGGACTGGAGGTGGCGCTCCAGAGGTACCTGATTCGGGCCCAGGTGCGGTTCTCGTGCGGCGACGTGGAGGTTCTCTGGATCTCCCATGTCATGCAGGCCCGCGCGATCGGCGGGCTGCTGCAGCCGCTGGACACGCGAGAAATCGTCGAGGCCAAATGGGCGACCCGGGGCGAGATGCTGGGGCCGATCCGCGAGGCACTCCTGGCCAGCGGCTCGCCTGGCTTATGCTACCGAGCGGATTTGGATGCCCTGGCCATCCAGTTGCTCGGCGAGCCAGCGTAAGGCGGACACTCCTGTCCGCCGCCGAGAGTGATGGAGTTCTCAATTGGGCGGACAGGAGGCGGACAGGAGTGTCCGCCGTACGTCCGGTCCAGAGAAAAAAGAAGGCTTGTCCAGCGGCCGGAGGTAGATCGGCCGACGACGGACAAGCCTTCAGAGCACAGCGGCCTCTGCGGTCCAAGGGCCGGAACATCCTGCCCATGGCCCGCAGATTGACTCGGATTGTAGGGCACGCGCGCCTCGAATCAACCACCAAACTTGGTCAGCGGAGCAAATGTAAAGATAGGTAAAATAGCATCAGCCGAGGCATTTTGGGCAGGAACCGGCCAGAAATCCGACTTTCGTAACTCCCTCTCCCCACTGGGGAGAGGGTTGGGGTGAGGGGAATTCGCATGACGCAAGCCCCTCACCCGACCTCTCCCCATTGGGGAGAGGAGTTTGAAAGCACCTCTAATCGAACGCCGCCAGCAGGCCAGCCGCATATTGCTCGACGTCTCGCAGCACTTCCTCGCGTGGGGTTGAACCGGCGTTGGCGATGCGGCGGACGATGGCCGAGCCGACGATCAGCCCGTCGGCAACCGGGGCCAGCCGTTTGACGTGCTCGGCTTGGCTGATGCCGAAGCCAATACAGATTGGCAGCCCGGTGTGGTCGCGGAGCCAGCCCACGTTGTCGATCAACTCGCGCGGCAGTTCACGCCGCTCGCCGGTGATGCCGGTGACCGACACGTAGTACAGAAAGCCGGTCGATTGCTCGGCGATCCGCAGAGCCCGCTCGCGCGGCGTGGTGGGGGTGACGAGTTGCACGAGGCTGAAGTCGGCCCGGCGGCAGATGGCCGCCAAGGCTCCCGACTCCTCGACCAGCAGGTCGGGCACAATGGCCCCGGCAAACCCGGCGGCTTGGGCGTCGGCCACGAACTGCTCCGGCCCCTGACGATTCACGATGGCGTAGCTGACCATGGCCACCGTCGGCACGCCCAGGCCAGGCAGCGTGCGGCGGGCCATGGCCAGGATTTCGGCGACCTTGATCCCTTTCTCCAAGGCCCGCGTGTACGAGGCCTGGATGACGGGGCCGTCGGCGATCGGGTCGCTGTAGGGGAAGCCCAGCTCGAACAAGTGGCAGCCGCGCGCCGCCAGCCGCCGCAGCACCTCGGCGGTGAAGTCCAAATCCGGATCGCCGGCCGTGATGAACGGCATGAAGGCCTTGCGGCCGGATTGGCGGAGCTGGGCGAAGAGTTGGTCGATAGACGACATGAGCAGTCACGTAGCACGGCCAAATAATGTGGCCAACTCGCTCTGCGAGTTGGCGTTCTCTAGGAGCACTCTTGGACCACACGATGGCCGCCAACTCGCAGAGCGAGTTGGCCACAGTACCCTGGCTCTACAATAGCTCCCGATACCGGAAACAGTCCACCGTGTGGTCGTTGACCATGCCCACCGCTTGCATGTGGGCATAGACGACGGTCGGCCCGAGGAACTTGAAGCCGCGCTTCTTCAAGTCTTTCGCCCAGAGCACGGCCTCGTCCGTGTACGGCACGTAGTCCTTCAGCGTCCGCATGGTATGCACGACCGGCTTGCCGCCCACCCACGACCACATG
>JBGQHD010000122.1:0-9329 GCA_041497795.1 Planctomycetia bacterium | reverse complement strand
GCAAGCTGCTGGCCTTCGCCGATCGTCAGGGCCAGGGGCTTCTCCAGGTAGACGGCCTTCCCGGCGCGCAGGGCCGCGCTCGCAATGGGGGCGTGCCAATGGTCGGGCGTGGCGATAACCACGGCGCGGACGTCCTCACGCTCCAGCACCCGGCGATAGTCCTGGTAGATGTCGGCGCCGGGGCAGTAGGCCTTGCGAACCCACTCGGCGTGCGCACGATCGACGTCGCAGACCACGCGCACGTCGCCGTACGCGCGGCACCAGCGGCGCGTAAAGGTCTGCGCCAGCATGCTGCCGCGCGATCCGACGCCGATCAGGCCCAGCGGCACCGACGTTTGCGTGCCGAGGTAGCAACCGGTGGCCCCCGCGCCGGTGACCGCCAGGCCGGCCGTAACCTGGATGAAACGCCGCCGGGAGACGTGAGGAAGCAACATGCTGCACTCCGTGACCGATGACTCCGCACGTGAGGTTCGGGCTACGATCCGCCCGCCCGACTCGCGCGCTCTTACCTCAGCGACCCTCCGACCTGGCGGGCAACGTCGTCGGCGCCTTTCTCCTGTCCCCGGATGCACAGCAGCGAGTGCTTGGTTCGCAGGAACACGTCCCCTCCGCAGCAGGCCGGCGTGGCGAGCGTCTCTTCGCCGCAATCGTTCTCGGCCACCAGCTCGAACTTCTCGCCTGGCTGCACGACATACGCCTTGCCCGCCTCGTTGAGCGCGTAGATCAGGCCGTCGGCGACGACAGGGGAAGCGGAGAAGTTGCCGCCGAGGCGCTGTTTCCATGCGAGCTGCCCGGTCGCGGCGTCCCAGCACGTGAGCACTCCCTTGTCGTTGACGGCATACACGCGTCGCTCAAAGATCAGCGGCGTGGGGACGTACGGAGCCCCTTGCTGCTCTCGCCAGACGATGTGCGTATCGGTCACGTCCCCCTGGCCGTCGGCCCGAATGCACAGCATGAGCGGATTGCGCTCCGTGGTGGAGGCGTACACGCATTCCTCGTCGAATGCCATGGTGTTGGCGGCGTTGGCCGCCTTCCACCGGCAGCGCCAAATCTCGTGGCCGGTGACCGGATCGTAAGAGGTGACGGTTTCGTGGCCGGCCAGCAGCAGTTGCGGCTTGCCCGCCACTTCCGCGACGACGGGTGTGGCGTAATTGTCCACCGCCGGGCGTTTGATGCGCCAGACGACCTGGCCGGTCTCGCGATCGACTGCCGCGAGGAAGCTCGAGCCGACCAGCCGATCGATTCTCGCGCCGCGGTTGTCGCCGGCCACGATCACCAGGGAGCCGTAGAGGGCCGGTGAGGAGCCGTAGCCGTGCGTAGATTCATACGGCCCCACCTGGGTCTTCCATTGCACCTGGCCGGATCGGTCGATGCCCACCACCCACAGGCTTCCGTGGGCGGCGAAGCAGACGAAGACGCGCTGAGCGTCGCAGGCCGGCGTCGCCGAGGCCTGAGAGTTCTTGTGGTGGATTCTCGCGAAGCCACCCTGGTTCACCTCGGCGCGCCACTGCTCCCGTCCGGAGGATCGTTCGAAGCTGAGCAACCAGTGCGTTTGTGATTTCTCGTCCGCGGTGAAGACGAAGGCCTGGTCTCCCGACACGCACGGCGAGGCGTGTCCCTTGCCGGGGACCGCCGCTTTCCAACGAACGTCATCCGCCGACCAGTGGACGGGATAGGCTTTCGCCGCCGCGTCACTGACGCCGTTGCAGTGCAGGCCGCGCCACCAGGGATGGTCCCCCGCCGCCGGTTTGGGGAGCACCACGGCTGCGGCCGCCGCCTTGCTATCGGCCGTCACCTCGTGCACGCCGGTCGCGCGCCAAAACGATAGCGCGGAGATCGTCACCACGAGCACGACGGGGATCGCTGCACGTCGAATCATGGCGAACTTGACGGCGAGACGGAGCGGCGGGGACCGATGCCAGTACGCTTTTCTCCCCAGCGGGTCAATACGGCGTGGTGCGCGGCGGCATCGCTCCCATCGCAGGCAGGACGAATTGGAGAGCTATCGGCAAGCCGCTGGCGCTGGCAGTTTGCTCGCCTGCTCGCCGTGCGCGTTGCTCGCCTTGCACCTCGGCCAGGAAGGTTGGTACATTCTCGCCCCCCTTTTCCGTTGCTCGCACTCGCGCTCGTGCTGGTAGCCTTCGAGCACGAGCACGGCTACGAGTGCGGCGCAGGCATGGAGGTGGCGGTTGCTTTCCCGCTGGTCGATTCGCAACAAGCTGGTGCTGGGTTTCGGCCTGCTGCTGGCCATCGTCGTCACCTTGTCGTGGAGCGGCTTCGATGGCCTCTACGCCTACCACAGCCTGGTGAAGAACCTGCGGCGCGTGAACGAGCTGCCGTTGGCCGCCGAGCTGGGGCACCGCGTCAGCGACCTGCGGGTCGCCGTGCTGGACCATCCGCCGGCCTTCGACGCCTTTGACGGGCCGGAAGCCATGCATTCGCCCGACGCGCACTTCGCCCATGAGGAGTTTCGCCACAATCTGGCGGCCGTCCACGACACGCTGGACCAGTATTGCGAGCAGTTGCAGGAAGCCGACCGCGACGATTCCCCGCTGGGCGACCGCCGCCGCGAGCTGCACGCGGTGGAACGCATCCGCACCGTGCTGGCACACCTGGACGCCATGACCGCCGACAGCCTGCCCCGGGCGAGCGATCAAGCCGCGATCCTGGAAGGTCACCTGCAAGAGCTGCAGTCGCTCGTGGGATACCTGCCCGAATACCTGCAAGAGAGCATCCATTCCTTCCCCTACGAGGCGCGCAGCCAATACCGCCGCCGGATCGTCATGGCGTGGCTGACCAGTGGCGGCACGTTGGTTTTGCTCGGCCTGCTGGTGTGTTTGACCTACGGCTGGATCTTTCGCCCGCTTCGCCTGCTCATCAAAGGCTCGCGGAAAGTGGCGGACGGCCGTTTCGACTATCGCATTCGCCTCGAATCGCACGACGAGATGGGCGAATTAGCCGCCGCCATGAACCAGATGACCGAGCGCTTTCAAACCATCCACGACGACCTCGACCGCCAGGTGCAAGACCGCACCCGGCAGGTCGTGCGGTCCGAGCAGTTGGCCAGCGTCGGCTTCCTGGCCGCCGGCGTGGCCCACGAGATCAACGCCCCGCTCGGTCGCATCGCGGCCTGCGCCAAATCGCTCCAACAGCGGATCGAGTTGCGATCGCGCGACAGCGAGCCGCAGCGGCGGGCCACTTTCGCCCAACTGCGGCAAATCCAGGACGAGGCCTTCCGCTGCAAGGAGATCACGCAAAGCCTGCTCGATTTCGCCCGCATGGGCAGCGCCGAGCGGCAGTCGGTGGACCTGACCGACCTGGTGCAAGGCATGATCGACGTGCTCCGCCACGTCGGCCGCTACCAGGGCAAGCACATCGACTTCGCCCCGGCCGGACCGGTGATGGCGACCGTCAACGCCCAGCAGATGCGCGTCGTGGTGCTCAACCTGTTGTGCCACGGCCTGGACGCGGTGGAGGCCGCCGGCAGCGTGATGGTGGAGCTCGACGACGGCGAGGACGAGCTGGAGTTGATCGTCAGCGACAACGGCCGCGGCCTGACCGGCGCCGAACTGGCGGGGGTGTTCGAGCCCTGCCTGCGCCGCGGGCGGCAAGGCACGGGGCTGGGGCTGGCCATCTCGGCGCGGATCGTCAAGGACCACGGGGGATGCATCACGGCCGCCAGCGCGGGACTGGGGCAGGGGACGCAATTCCGCGTCTGCCTCCCCACGGCGGCCTCACTTCAGGAGCCACAGCATGGCTGTCAAGCCGTCTAAAGGCCTCAAGCTGCTCTTCGCCGACGACGAGCCGACGCTCCAGAAGCTCATGAGCGAGGAGCTGCCGCGGATGGGGCACGAAGTCACGGTCTGCCCCGACGGGCTCACCGCCGTGGCGGCCCTGCAAAAGAACTCGTTCGACTGCCTGCTCGTGGACCTGGACATGCCCGGCTTGAGCGGCACCCAGGTGATCGACAAGGCCAAGTCCATCGCGCCGGACACCGAGGCCGTGATCCTCACCGGCAAGTCCACGCAGCAAAGCGCCATCGCGGCGGTCAATAACGGCACCTTCGCCTATCTGACGAAGCCCTGCAAGCTGGCCGATCTGGAGCTGCTCTTGCAGCGCGTGGCCGAGAAGCGGGCGCTCATGAACCGCGTTCGCGCCCTCGAGCGGCAGTTGCACCACGTCGAGGGGAGCCGGCAGCTCGTCGGCGACAGCCCCACCATGCAGCGCGCGCGGCAGCTCATCGCCAAGGTGGCGCCGACCGACTCGGCCGTGCTCATCCGCGGCGAGACCGGCACCGGCAAAGAGCTGGCCGCCCGGGCCGTGCACGACCAGAGCCTGCGCGCCGACCAGCCGTTCGTGGCCATCAACTGCGGCGCGTTGCCGGAGAGCCTGATCGAGAGCGAGCTGTTCGGCCACCGCAAGGGGGCCTTCACCGGGGCCGACGAGCACCGCATCGGCCTGTTCGAGGTTGCCCACGGCGGCACGGTCTTCCTGGATGAGATCGGCGAGCTGCCCAGGGCCATGCAGGCCAAGCTGCTGCGCGTGCTGGAGAGCGGCGAAATCCGCCGCGTCGGCGAGAACCAGGCCACGCTGGTGGACGTGCGCTTGGTGTGCGCCACGCACCGCGACCTGGAACAGATGGTGGCCGACGGCGATTTCCGCGAAGACCTGATGTTCCGCATCAACACCTTCGAGGTCCCCCTGCCGGCCCTGCGGGAACGGAAGGACGACATTCCGGCGCTGGCCGAACACATGCTGCGGAGGTGCCGGCCGGCCATCGGTCGCGTCCTCAAGTCGTTCTCGCCCGAGGCGATGAAGACCCTGCAAGACCACGTCTGGCCCGGCAACGTCCGCGAACTGGCCAACGTCGTCGAGCACGCGGCGATTCTCTGCGACTCGCTGCCGATCCAGGCGGAGCACTTGCCCGCGAACTTCGGGGCGAGGCAATTGCGCACGACGCTCCGCGCCGTCAGTGCCCCGATGTCGCTGCGCGATCTGGAGATGCAAGCCATCCACGACGCCCTGGACCGCCACGCCGGCAACAAATCGAAGGCCGCCGAGGAGCTCGGCGTGAGCCTCAAGACGCTCTACAACAAGCTCAACCAGGCCGCGGCCCAGGAACAATCGGCGGCGTAGGGCAAAAGCCCCGCGCTGGTTTCTCCCTCCCCCTCTGAAGTGAGGGGCGATCTCGAGCCTCGCGCATTCTATTCCCAAGCCGGTTGTGCTACGATCGCTCCGGTCCTGCCGTTCATTCCGTCGCCGCGAGAGATTCTTCGCTGCGCTCAGAATGACAGACTGGCTCCCGCCTCCTGCCGCATCCCGCCCATGAACGCCGATCCCACCAAGACGCACGAAGCTCGCAAATTTGCCCACAAGTCGCCGTTCATCTCGGCACGGTTCGATCCGCCCGGCCGATACGTCTTCGCCGGGGCGCAAGACAACGCCGTGCAGCGGTACGAGCTGGCCACGGGCAAGCAGACCGCGCTGGCGGCCCACGACAGTTGGGTGCGGGCAATCGCCTTTTCGCCCGACGGCAACACCACGTATACCGGTGGTTACGACGGCCGGCTGATGTCGTGGGAAACGGCCGCGGCCCAGCCCAAGCCGCAGCGCACGGTGCAAGCCCACGACGGCTGGCTGCGGGCCGTCGCGGTCAGCCCCGACGGCAAGCTGCTGGCCACCTGCGGCAACGACACCCTGGTGAAGGTCTGGAACGCGGCCGACGGCAAGCTCGTCCACGAGCTGAAAGGGCACACGCGGCACGTCTACAACGTGGCCTTTCATCCGACCGCGGCGCGGCTCGTGTCGGGCGATCTCTTGAGCCAATTCAAGGATTGGGACGTGGCCGCCGGCAAGCCCGTCCGCGACTTCAAGGCCCCGGACATCCACAAGTACGATCCCTCGTTCCTGGCCGACTACGGCGGGCCGTACTGCCTGGCGTTCAGCCCCGACGGCAAGTTGCTGGCCGCCGGCGGAATCACCAACGTCACCAACGCCTTCGCCGGCGTGGGCAACGCGGGTGTCGTCGTCTTCGACTGGACCAAGGGCGAAAAGACCCAGTTCCACAAGCCCAAGGAAAACGTCAACGGCACGGCCTTCGGCGCCGCCTATCACCCGGAAGGCTTTTTGATCGTGGCCGCTGGCGGCGGCGCCGGCGGGTACCTGTTCTTCTTCAAGCCGGACCAGGCGAACCCGTTCCATCAAGTCAAGCTGGCCGGCTCGTCCCGCGATTTGGCCCTGCACAAAGACGGCCTGCAACTGGCCGTGCCGTGCCACGACAACCAGGTGCGGATCTACGCGATGAAGACGGCGGAGGGGAAGGCGAAGAAGTAAGGCGATGCGGACAGCATGCCCGGATCGTCCACAGCGATGCCGCGAGCAATTACGTTATCCGCCCGCGAATGACGCGAATCGACGCGAATGCCGAAGATATTCGCGTCGATTAGCGTGATTCGCGGGCACACTTATGGTGCAGACCATGCCAACGGAAATGGACTCACCGTTACTCCGTGGGATGCGGCAGACGCTCGAATCGCTCGCGCGGGCAGGTGTCACGTCGTTGCCCCGCGCCGCCGTCGTCCCCGCTGCCGCGGCGATCATCGACGCGGCTCAACGCGTCGAACCGGCGGCGGCCAAACAGACGGCGGCAGCGAAACCCGCCACGGCTCGCTCGCTTCCGCTGGATGGCCGCGAAGAGGCCACGGCAATGCCCCACGTCGGCCTGACGGCTCGACGCTCGCCGGTCGAGCGGCCGGCCGCTCTGCAAGTCATGGCCGACGAGGTCGCCGGTTGCACGCGGTGTGCGGAGCTGGTCGCCAATCGCACCCGCACCGTGTTCGGCGTGGGCAACCCCGACGCCCGGCTGTGCTTCATGGGCGAGGCGCCAGGCGCCGACGAAGACCGGCAGGGCATCCCCTTCGTCGGCGCCGCCGGCCAGCTCCTCACCAAGATCATCGAGGGCGGCCTGAAGATGCGGCGGGACGACGTGTACATCCTGAACATCCTCAAGTGCCGCCCCCCGGGCAACCGCCAGCCGACGCCCGAGGAAGCCGGCAACTGCCGCGGCTTTCTCGACCGGCAGCTCGACGTCATCCGGCCGGAATTCATCTGCTGCCTGGGGGCGACGGCCGCCCAGAACCTGCTGGGCACGACCCAGTCGATCGGCCGCATGCGCGGGCGGACGTATGAGTACCGAGGCAGCAAGGTGATCGTCACCTACCACCCAGCGTACCTGCTGCGCAATCCGGCGGCCAAGAAAGACGTGTGGGACGACATGAAGCTGCTGCTGCGTGAGATGGGCCTGCCGGCGCCGGATTGAACCAGCACCCCGGCTGCTCCCAAGCAGCCGGGGTGCTTGGCGAGTCTTCGCACCTGTCACCCTGAGCGCAGCGAAGGGTCTCCGCGGGGATTCGTCGCTGCGCTCAGAATGACAACAAAAAAAGCGGGGGCCGCGATGGGCCCCCGCTGGATGCACTCGATCGATCAGGCTCGACAGGCTACCGCACCTTCACCGGAATCCGCACCGGGGTCGGCTGCGGACGCACGAAGATCGCCAGCACGATGCCCGCGATCAGCGCCGCGGAGACGAAGAACATGCTCTTGTACATCGTCAGGTCCCACGCTGTGTTGGTCGTCGTGTTGATCGTCTGCTGCCAGAACAAGTAGTCGCACATCTGCACCAGCACGGCGGCGAACACGCCCAACAGGAACACAAAGGCGACGCGGGCGAAGTAACTTCGCAGCCGGGCCATCGTCAGCAGGAAGGCGGCCACGACCGACACGCACAGGAAGCTCGCCAGCCCCAGCCCGATCACCCGCCAGTCGAGGCCGGTCTCGGCATCTTGCTGGAACATGTGGAAAGCCAGCGGCCCCTGGACGAGGGTAACTGCCGGCTCGCTGCCCTCTTCAGCCGGCGCGGCGGGCTCGGCCTCCTCGCTGTGCTGCGTCATCGTGGTCAGCCGCTGCAGGTCCTGCGGCAGATGATCGGAATAGTACCAGCACCAGCCCAGCAGCAACGTGCCGGACAAGACCACACCAAGCAACGTGCGAACCATAACAAGCACCTTTTCCTGTGTACGGATGGCGATGGGGCGGTGGGCGACCATCGCGTGGACATGCGGCTGTCTTTATCTTTAGCGGCGGCAGCGCCAAAGTCCAGTGCTGGCCGAAAAAAGTAGAAGTCCGGCTTCTCCAAGAAGCCGGGCTTCTTCGCGCGATGTTACGTTGGCGCGGACTGTGCCGCCTGGGAGATGCGGCGGATGGTTTGACGAATGTCCGTCTCGGTCGTCCGGGGATTGATCGTGCACAGCCGCAGCACGCGCCGGCCGCGCAGCGAAGTGGAGGTGACCGTGGCAAAGCCCTCGGCCAGCAGCCGCGCGACGATCGCTTCGTTGAGCGCGTCGGCTTCGTTCGGCTGAACGCCGGACTCCGCCGCGGTGGGCGACACGTGGCGGAAGGCCACGATGGCGAGCTGGGCCGGCGACACGACCTCTAAGCCCGGCGTCTCGCGGATCACGCGCTCGGCGAACTCCGCCAGGCGAATGCCGCGCCGTACGGCCTCGCGGAATTCGGCCACGCCGAAATAGCGCAGTGACAACCACAGTTTGAGCGCCCGAAACGAGCGCGTAAGCTGGATGCCGCAGTCCTGGTAGTTCACGTCCGCCGCGCGCTCGACCACGCTCAGATACTCGGCCGTCGTGCGAAACGTCGCGTGCAATTGCCGGGCGTCGCGGACCAGCACGCAGCCGATCTCGTACGGTTGGAACAACCACTTGTGCGGATCGATGGCCAGCGAATCGGCCAGCTCCAGGCCCTGCAAGAGCGGCCGAGCCTCCTCGCACAGCATGGCCGCCGCCCCGTACGCGCCGTCCACGTGCAGCCACAGGTTCTCGGCGCGGCAGAACTCGGCCAGTTCCGTCAGCGGGTCCACTGCCCCCGTGTTCGTGGTGCCGGCATTGGCGATGACGCAAAACGGCGTTCGGCCGGCATCCCGCGCGGCGGCCACACGGCGGCGCAGCTCGTCGAGCGGCAGGCGGCAGTCGTCGTCGCTGGGGAGGCGGACGAGCTGGTCGCGGGCGAATCCCATCAGCCGGAATGCCCGCTCGACGCAAGAGTGCGTTTGATCGGAACAAAACGCCACGGCCAGCCGGCGGGCGGGGGCCGAGGCGATCGGCAGCTTCACCTGCCGGGCCACGGCCAGGGCGGTGAGGTTGGCCACCGAGCCGCCGCTGACGAAGAGCCCGCCGGCCGTCTCCGGCAAGCCGCACAGCCGCCGCAGCCAATCCACGGCGATCTCCTCGATGCGCGATGGCCCCGCGGCCTCGAGCCGG
>JBGQHD010000121.1:0-9345 GCA_041497795.1 Planctomycetia bacterium | reverse complement strand
GCCCGGCGGCACGCGGCCGCGGCGGGCCTCCAGCAGCTTCCGGCGGCCCTCGGCTAGCTCGGCGGCCAGCCCCGCCGGATCGCGCTTGAGAATCTGCGCGCATTGGGCCGGCGTCTTGGGCAGGTTGAGGATGTTGTGCCCCTCGAAGTTACCCGGCTCGCTGACGTCGTACACGTAACAGAACGTCTTGGCCGCGCGGGGGCCGAGGATCGCCTCGACTTCGGCCGGCGTCCAGACGTAGTACTTGCCTTCCTCGCCCTCGCTGTCGGCGTCCTGGGCGCTGAAGAATCCGCCCTCGGCGTGGGTCATGTCCCGCAGCACGTACTCGTAGGTTTCGCGGGCCACGCGGGCGTACTCCGCGTTGCCGGTGGCCTGGTAGGCCTCGACGTAGCACTGCGAGAGCATGGCATTGTCGTAGAGCATTTTCTCGAAGTGCGGCACCAGCCAGCGCTCATCGACCGCATACCGCGCGAACCCGCCGCCGAGGTGGTCACAGATCCCGCCGGCCGCCATCTTCTCCAGCGTGAGCGTGACCATGTCGAGGAGTTCCTGGTCACGCTCGCGGTGCCACAATCGCAGCGCCAGCCGCAGGTCGAGGGGATGCGGAAACTTCGGCGCGCCGCCGAAGCCGCCGTGCCGCGGGTCGAAATTCCGCTCCAGTGCCCGCCTCGCGCCGGTCAGCAAGTCCAGCGACAACGGCTCGCCCCCCGGCGGCGCCGTGTCCTGTTGCAAATACTCCGTGAGGCGGCCTGCCTGCTCGATCACTTGCTCGCGGTGTTCCTGCCAGAACTGGGCGACCTGCCGCAGCACGTCGGCGAAGCCGGGCCGGCCGTAACGGCTCTCCGGCGGCCAATACGTGCCGCCGAGGAACGGCCGCAGCTCCGGCGTGAGGAACATCGACAGCGGCCAGCCGCCCCCCTGCGGCGAGCCGACCATCTGGAAGTAGATGTGCAGCGCCTGCATGTAGATCTGATCCAGGTCGGGCCGCTCTTCACGGTCTACCTTGATGGCCACAAAGTGCTCGTTGAGCAGGTCGGCGATGCCCTCGTTCTCGAAGCTCTCGTGCTCCATCACGTGGCACCAATGGCACGACGAATAGCCGATCGAGAGAAAAATCGGCTTGCCCTCCGCGCGGGCCTTGGCGAGGGCCTCCGCCCCCCAGGGATACCAGTCCACCGGGTTGTCCTTGTGCTGGAGCAGGTAAGGACTGGTCTGGTCGGCGAGATGATTGGGCATGGGGAGGCGACCTGGTTGGGGCGAGACAGGTGAGTTGTATGGCCAAGGGGGACTGGCGTCGATGGTGTCGTCACCAGAAGCCCGGCTTCTCCAAGAAGCCGGGCTTCTTTGGCGGCAACGTAAGACACCACCTGCGGACAGGCTGCTTGCCGAGGCGGGCCGCTTGTCGTATCCTCGAAACTGTGCCGCAGAGTGCCGCACGCCGACAACCGCCTGAGAGAGCCGCCCGAGATTGCCGATGCGTCCAACCAAGCTAGCCAGGGTGCTGATGGGAATGCTCTTGCTGGCCCTGTCCGGCTGCCTGCAGGATTACGATTACGCCCCGCGGTCGAACCGCACGTCGTCGGGTAATTCGGCGTCGGCCAATTCGACGGCCTCGCCCAATTCAACCGGCGTGTCGCCCAACCGCACCGGAGCCCGCCGCCCGCGGGCCAATAGCACCCGCGCCCGCTCACGATCCAACAGCACCGCGGCCCGACGCAGACCCAACTCGACCACCGCTTCGCCCAATACGACTGCTCCGGGGCGATAGAGGCGTGACAAGGTGACAAGCCATAGGCCACCCAGAAGCAAAGCACCCCGGCTGCTTGCGAGCAGCCGGGGTGCTGTCGCCTTATCACCTTGTCACCCCCTCACCTTGTCATCTTCGACCAGCACCGTGTCGGCGTGCTCGTAGGCCGGGGCGCAGCAACAGAGAAACTTCAGTGCTTCGCTGCCGGTGTTGGTGATCGTGTGCACGGCGCCGGGCGGGATGGCGATCGCGTCTCCGGCGGCCACGTCGCGTTCTTCGCGGTCGATCCGCATCCGGCCGTGGCCCGTGAGGATGTAATAGATCTCCTCGGTCTGAACGTGGTAGTGCGGCGTCGTCTGCTGGCCGGGGGCCAGCCGGGCCTCGGCCAGGCTCTGCTTGGCGATGCACGAGTTGCGGTGGGCCAGCAACTCGCGGATTTCCGAGCCGTCCTTGGTCGTGAACGCCGGCACCTGGTCGATCTGGCGGATGTCCACGGCGATGTGCTTTCGTGATCTGGAGGTCGGCGGTCAGCCTTTCAACAACGTCAGCCGCACGAGGTCCAGTGCCCTCTTGGCGGCCAGCACCTTGACGATGTCCGGATGGCCGACGTATCGCGGAGACTGTGTCACCAAGCCGCCTGGCGTGGCCAGCGCGAGGTGATATCGGTCGTCGTCCCCGGCCGCGTCGCCCGCCGACGCATCGTCCGGATAGGGGCCGACCGTCAGGACGTAATCGGTTCCCAGGCGCTTCCGACCGGCCGTGGCCAGAAGCTCAGCCGTCTCGCGGCTGCGCTCCCCGTGCGCGGCCGCCGCGGGAGGCGTGATGCCGAGCAACCGCGACGCCTCCTCGATGCCGGCGATCACCAGTCCGGCACGGACGTGGCTCGCGCTGCCGGGCAGTTCCCGCAGCCAGTGGGCGATCTGCCCGCCCGAGCCCCACTCGACCAGCCCCAGCGATTGCCCGCGCTGCGTCAGCAGCCGCAGCACGGCGTGCTGGAGTTCTTCCTCCTCTTCGCCGAAGACGAGCGGGCCAAGGCACTGATGGATGACTTCGAGCGTCGGCCGCATGGCGGCCAGGCACTCTTCGGGCGTCGCGCCGGCCGCCGTAATGCGGAGCGTGATCGTCGCTCCGCTGACCGTAATGCCGACCTGCGGGTCACGCCCTCGGCGGATCAGGTCCGGAAGCATCTGCTCGATATCGCTTTCGCCGACGCCGAAGCAGCGGATGGCCCGGTGGCGGATCACCCGCCCGGCCACCCCGCGCTCGGCGAGCGCCGCGGCCACGGCCGGCCACATCTCGAACATCTCCGCCGGCACGCCAGGAAGACAGAAGACGCGGCAGGATTGAACGTCCAACGTCGAACGTCCAACGTTGAGCGTCGAAGGAGAGAGTGCCCCCGCCGCGTGCGAAGGGCTCACCTCCTCTTCGTTCGATGTTGGACGTTGGACGTTGGACGTTCGATGTTCGTATGCAACGGCACCGGCAACTTGCCGACGATCGACGATCATGTCAATGCCCGGCGCCGTGCCATGCGGATTGAGGATCGGCCGGCTGCCGCGCGGAAAAAGCGCCTGCACCAGGTTGCGTTCGGGCATCGCTCGGCCGCGGCGGGTGAACAGCTCGCGGATGTGCCGCAGCGAGTCGTCATCTTGCACCAGGTCCACGCCAGCCACGGCGGCCAGGGCCTCGCGAGTCAGGTCGTCGGCCGTCGGGCCCAAGCCGCCGGTGGCCACGACGACGTCGGCCCGCTCGATCGCCTGGGCGAACACGCGGCAGTTGGCCGCCAGGTCGTCGGCCACGGTGGTGTGATAGAGCACGCGGATGCCCAGCTCGCCCAGGCGCGTGCTCAGCCATTGGCTGTTGGTGTCGAGGCGCTGGCCGCTGGTCAGCTCGTCGCCGATGGAGAGGACTTCGGCAGTGTACATCGTGACAACGGAAGGTGGAGCTCGTGATATCAGAGGGGGCCGAACATTGAACATCGAACATCCAACATCGAACGGCTCTGTCGTTAAACGTTCGATGTTGGATGTTCGATGTTGGACGTTCACCCCTCACCTTGTCATCCCCTCACCTGTCACCCCCAGGCGGACATGGTGCACCCAGGCCGGCGGCATGTTGACCAGCACGCACTCGCGGCGGATTTCGGACTTGCCCAACAGGCCGCCCAGCAGCCGGCCGATGTCGCGCAGCCGCTGCCGTTCGTCGGCCCCGGCGAAGGCGGCCCGCATCGGCCGCACGGCCACGTACTCGAAGAACGACAGTGTGCCGCCGGGCTTGGCCAAGCCGGCGAAGGCGGCGAGAATCTGCTCGACGTCGGCCGCGGCGAAGTTGTTGAGCGGCAAGCCCGACACGATGACATCGTACGCGCCGCGCTCGACGACCTCCTCGAGCCGTTGGTGCAGGATCCGCGCGCGGTCGGCGACCGCCCGCCACTCCGGCTCTTCGGCGAAGCGGCGGCGGAGCAGATCGACGAACGAGCCGTTCAACTCCACCAGGTCGAATTGGTCTCGCGGTCCCAGCCGGTGCACGATATGCGTGGTGACCGCGCCGGTGCCCGGCCCCACTTCCAGGACGCGCCGCGGCGGGCCCGTGCCGCCGACGAAGCGGGCCAGGGCCTTGCCCAAGAATCGGCTGCTGGGCGTGATCGAGCCGGTCGTGTGAAAGTTGCGGCGGAACTCGCGGAAGAACAGCCGCAGCTCGGCCAACTTGCTAGGCATGTATCACGTGACCCCAGAAGGTGACCCAGAAGCCCGGCTTCTTGGAACAGCCGGCTTACGCAGTGGATTCGCTGACCAAGCCCTTTTATACTTGAAGAGTTCACTGGCCGCGAAGGGCCGCGGCGTTGAAACTCGCCAGAGTTCAGCCCGCGGAGTCTGGCGGATCGCGGCTCGGTTTCGGCACCCCCAAATTGGGGAGCAGATGGTTGCGCGCGTCGCTCGAGGATACAAGAAAGTTCCAAGATTCCTGAGTCAATTCTTTGTAATCCGCAAGCGGATCGGTTAACTTACGCTCAGCGTGGGGCTGTTGCGCCTGGGGGGTTGGCAACGTAGCAAAGTAGGGGGCCAGACTTCTTCTCCCCGGCGACACATTCTCGTCATCAACGGCGTCATTCGGCAGCAACGGCCTCCTTCGGCATCATTGGAGCAGACCAATGGCAGAGCAAGGACAGGATTCGCGCATAAAGCCCGCGGGCCGGAAAGGTCTTCCCAAGGCCAGACAAGAATCCTCCGAAGCGGCCCCCAATGGCGTAGCGGGCAATGGCGCAGTAGGCAATGGCGCTTCGCAGACGAACGGTGCGCAGGCGAACGGCGCAGCCAAGCAAAATGGGCACGCCAGGGCGGCCACGCAGGCCGAACGCACGGCTAGACTGCCCGCCGAACCCGACGGTTTGACGCAGGCCCTCCGGGCGCTGTTCCGTGCCACGCCGAGCTGGTTGACCAGCATGGTGGTGCACGTCGTGGTGCTCTTGATCCTGGGCCTGCTGACGCTGCCGGGACCTGCGGCGGATGAATTCGGCAAACTGATTTCCAGCGTCACCGCCACCGAGGTGGCGCCCATGGAGGATCTGAGCAGCAACAAGCTCGACCCCGGGTCGCCGACCGGATCGCTCGACTCGACGAGCACCACCGAGGCGCTGTTTTCGAACGACTCGGCAACGATCTCCAATAGCGTCTCGTCGCCGTTCAACGATCCCACCCCGGCTCCGCCGTTGGCCGGGCCGATCGGTCTGGAAAACGTCGGCAAAGGTCGGGACGGCTTCTTCGCCCCCGCCGGCAAGGGAACCATGTCCGGCAACGGACCCATCGGCGGGCGCGGAGCGACTGCCCGGCAGAAAAGGGGATATGGCGCCACCGACGAGAGCCTGGCCGCCGTGGCCAGGGCCCTCAAGTGGCTCGCCGAGCATCAACTGCCGGACGGAAGCTGGAGCTTTGACCATCGCCTGTCGCCCAAATGCGGCGGCAAGTGCGGCAACCCCGGCGCCCTCAAGGACCAGCGGTTCGCCTCCACGGGCTTGGCGTTGATGTCGTTCCTGGGCGCGGGCCAGACCCACAAGGAAGGCGAGTACAAGAAGAACGTCTACAACGGCATCGGCTGGCTCGTTCGGAACATGAATCCCAAGAGCGGCCAGATGTACCGTCCTGGCGAACAGATGTACGCCCACGGCATCGCCACCATCGCCCTCTGCGAAGCCTGCGGCATGACCAACGATAAGTCGCTGTTGGGGCCGGCGAAAGCGGCCATCGGCTTCATTTTGTCCGCCCAAGACCCCAACGGCGGCGGCTGGCGCTACGAGCCACGGCAGCCCGGCGACACGTCCGTGGTCGGCTGGCAGCTCATGGCCCTCAAGAGCGCCAAGTTCGCCTACATCAAGATTCCGCCGCAAACGATCGCCGGCGTGAACAACTTCCTCAACAGCGTGCAGACCGAAAGCGGCGCGCGGTACGGCTACGATCGGCCCGGCGACGGGCCGGCGACCACGGCCATCGGCCTGTTGTGCCGGATGTACCTGGGCTGGAAGAAAGACAACGGCTCCCTGGCCCGCGGCGTGCAGAACATCGGCCAGATGGGCTTCTCGCCCAACAACGTGTACTACAACTACTACGCCTCGCAGGTCATGCGGCAGTGGGAAGGCCCCGAGTGGGACAAGTGGAACAAGGCCATGCAGCAGGAGCTGATCGGCAAGCAATCGGCGAACGGCCACGAGACCGGTAGCTGGTTCTTCAAGGATGATGGCTTGGGAGGCCCCCAGGGCGGCCGCCACTACCACACCTGCATAAACTGCATGACGCTCGAGGTGCCCTACCGCTACCTGCCGCTCTACAAGGCCAAGGCCTCCGAAGACGATTTCGACGAGTAGACAGACCAGCAGGCAAATGCGTAGGTCCCGCCTGCCGGGCGGGACTTTCGGCCGCCGCTTGAGTCTTTGCCACTCACCCACACCATCCCCCGTTGGACCTCCAGCGGGGGATTCTTGTTGCGCGATCGTCACGGCGCGACATCACGAGCCGCACGTCATGCGCATCATCCCGGTCATCGACCTTAAGAGCGGCATCGTCGTCCGCGGCGTCGGCGGCCGGCGCGACGAGTACCAGGCCGTGAAGGGCGTATTGACGGCCCGCCCCTCGCCGGCGGCCGTGGCCAGGGCATTCATCCACGAGCTGGGACTGGCCGAAATCTACCTTGCCGATCTGGACGCCATCGCCGGCGGCCAGCCAAGCTGGAGCATCTACGATGAACTGCTCGCGCTGGGCGCGCGGCTGTGGGTGGATGCCGGCATCGGCGACCTGGCCGCCGCTTCACGGCTAGCGGGCTATGGGAGTCACGATTGCCGGCCCGCGCGGCTGATCGTCGGCTTGGAATCGCTGCCGGATCGATCCATGCTGCCGGCAATGCTCGACTGTCTCGGGCCAGAGCGGTTGACCCTGAGCATCGACCTCCAGTCCGGCCGGCCGTTGGCCGCCGACCCGCGGTGGCGCGAAACGCCGCCAGAACAGATCGCCCGCGAAGCCCTGCGGTGCGGGCTGCGCAGCCTGATCGTGCTGGACCTGGCATACGTCGGAGAAAACCGCGGGCCGGGCGCGTCGCCGCTGTGCTCGGCGATTCGGCGCCTCGACGCGAATGTGGAATTGGTCTCCGGCGGCGGCGTGCGCGGCGCCGATGATCTTCATGCGCTGGCAGCGGCCGGCTGCGACGCCGCTTTAGTGGCCTCGGCGCTGCACGATGGGCGTCTGACGGTCGCCGATCTGGAGCCGTTTCGACCCTGACCGTCATTGTGTCCCGTCATTCTGAGCGAAGCGAAGAATCTCGCGCGGAGGCGCCGCTGGCTGCACCCAGGATCCCATGGCAGAGCCGGAACTTCGCCACCCCAGCCCCTCGCCGCTATCGCCATCCATACACAACGCAGGGCCGCAGCAATTGGTCGAGTTCTTCGGCTTCCTCTGGCGAGACTCGCGTCCGCTCGATGTACAGCAACCGCAGGCTCGTGATGGGGACGACGTGCTTCAGGATGCCCGTGTGGGTGACCTCCGTGCGGTCGAGCTTCAGCGAGCCGAGCTTGGGCAGCGTCCGCAGATACTCCAGGCCCTCGTCGGTCACTTGCGTGCCGCTCAGGTCGAGGTAGACGAGACTGCGCAGCCGCTGTAGCTCGGCTAATCCGGCCGCCGTGGTCTGTGTGCCCTCGAGATCGAGGTACTCCAGGTTCGCCAACTCGCTCAAATGGCGAAGACCCGCATCGGTAGTCCTCGCATTCGTGATGCTAAGCCATCGCAGACTGGTGAGATGCCGCAGCAGGGCGAGCGCGTCGTCTTCGGTTGGCCGGCCGAAGGCCACGTCGGCCTCGACAAAGTACTCTGCGCCCAGAATGTTCCCGAGGTGGCGGGCCCCCGGCAGCGTCGTAGGGTAAGCCAGATCATTGACCTTGCTGAAGATGGTCCAGCCAGCGACGCGCAGTTTGCCAATCGCGCGGCGTTGGCTGCGGTAGACGTCCACCTCCGGCAACCGTTCCCGCCACGCCGCGAGCGCCTCGTCAGTAACGGAAGTGGAGTCGAGCACCAACGCCCCCAGCGTGCTCAGCCCCGAGAGCCGCCGCAAGTGGCTGTCGCCGAACTCTTCCCCGCCTACGACGAGGGCCTCGATGGCCGGCAGCCGGGCAATGTAGGGCACGTAGCGGTCCGGATCGTCGGAATTGGCCAGGTTGACCAGCACCAGGTTTTGATGGTCTTCGCCGAATAGCCGCCGCTGCCAGGCGGTGGGGCCGCTCGACTGATACGTACCGTGCAGCTCCGCGATGACCTCCATCGCCCGCCGCTGCTGGGCGTACGGCTCGAGATACGTGCGGTAGGCCTCCGCGGCAACGGCCGCCGCCGTCACCGCCAAGAGCAGCGTTCGCAGACGGAACTGGTACCAGCGGCGGCGGTCGGCGCTTGCCATGAGATGCCTGCCGTGCGTGGGGCACGTTTACAAACGTGCGCGTCCGTGTTCGTTCGCTGCTTGCAGGGAGAGTTGCCGGATACAGGATGTACCAAACATGCCCCTCACCCCGACCCTCTCCCCAGAGGGGAGAGGGAGTTCTTAGAACCTAATCCGCTGCACGCGGTGGTTGTTGCTGTCCAGCACGTGGATGCGGCCGCGGCTGTCGCGGGCCAAGGCCCAGGGGTTGTGCATTTGCCCCTGCTGGCGGCCGTGGGCGCCCCAGCAGCCGAGCGATCGGCCGTCGCGCGTGAACTTCTGCACGCGGTGGTTGCCGTATTCGATGACGTACAGCTCGTTCTCGCCGCCCAGCGTCAGGCCGTAGGGGTAATACAGCTCGCCCGGCTCGTGGCCCGGCGTGCCCCAGTTCTTGAGAAGCTTGCCCGACGTGTCGAACACCTGGATGCGGTGATTGCAGGAATCGGCGACCCAAATGTTGTCATCGTCGTCGATGACCATGCCCTGTGGCCGCATGAACTGGCCCGGCTCGGTGCCGTGGCCGCCCCACTCGAGGACGAACTGTCCGTCGCGGGTGAACTTCTGGATGCGGTCGTATTCGCCGTACTCCGAGACGTAGTAGTAGCCCTGCGAGTCTTGCACCACGTCGGTCACAAAGCCGAACTCGCCCG
>JBGQHD010000120.1:0-9354 GCA_041497795.1 Planctomycetia bacterium | reverse complement strand
CGGCTCGGAGGCGTACGTGTCGCCGCTGGCGCAGTCCACGCCCGTGATGGCCACGATGTCGCCGGCCGAGGCCGAGGGGATTTCCTCCCGCTCGTCGGCGTGCATCCGCACGATGCGGCTGAAGCGATCCTTGCGGCCGGTCCGCTGGTTGAAGTAAAACTGCCCCTTCTCGATCGTCCCCTGGTAGACGCGCATGAACGTGAGCTGGCCGTACGGGTCGTCCACGATCTTGAACGCCATGGCCACCAGCGGCAGGGCCGGGTCGGGCGTCAGCGGGCGGAATTCGTTGGGGTCGTCGTGCTTGCGGGCCTTGATGGTGCGATCGAGCGGGGAGGGCAAGTAGCGCACCACGGCATCCAGCAGCAATTGCACGCCCTTATTCTTGTAGGCCGAGCCGAGGAACACCGGCGTGGCTGCCTGCTGCTGTACGGCGTCGCGGAGCACGCGATGGATCAGCTCCTCGTCCGGCTCGTCTTCGGCCAGCAGGATTTCCATGAGGTGGTCGTCGTACATGGCCAGCGCCTCGAGCATCAGCCGCCGGGCTTCTTTGGCGGGCGTGAGCAGGTGGCCGGGGATGGCCTCGCGGCGGACTTTCTCGCCGTTGTCGCCGTCGAAATACACGGCCTGCATCGTGATCAGGTCGATGACGCCGGAGAAGTTCTCCGAAACGCCGATCGGCCACTGCATCAGCAGGGCGTCGGCCCCCAGCTTCTCGCGAAGCTGCTGGCAGACGCGCACGGGGTCGGCCCCCATGCGGTCCATCTTGTTGATGAAGGCCAGGCGAGGCACGTGATAGCGCTTCATCTGCCGATCGACCGTCAGCGACTGCGACTGCACGCCGGCCACCGCGCAGAGCACGAGCACGGCCCCATCCAGCACGCGCAGGCTGCGTTCCACCTCGACGGTGAAATCGACGTGCCCTGGCGTGTCGATCAGGTTGATGGTGTGGCCCTGCCACTCGACGCTGGTGGCGGCGGAGGTGATGGTGATGCCCCGCTCGCGCTCCAGGTCCATGTGGTCCATGGTGGCGCCGCCGTCACCCCCTTTCACCTCGAGCATGCGGTGAATGCGGCCCGAGTAGTACAAGATCCGCTCGCTGAGCGTGGTCTTGCCCGAATCGATGTGGGCCGAGATGCCGATGTTTCGCAGGTTGGCCAGGGTCATGGCGCGCTGTGGGGCTAACGGACGATTTGGCCGCGCACGTGCGCGGCCCAATAGGTATTCGATGACTTTCGGACCCGCCGGGTTCGCGCCGCCACGCGAACCGGAGCAAGTGGCGGCCGTCGGGCTGGAAACCTGCTAGTTTACTTACTTTCGGTCGTCTGCGAAGGGCAGATGGAGCGCTTCTCATGGAATCTGAACGCGGACTTCGGACTTCGGCTACAATTGAAGCTTCTGGGCTCGATGGTAGCCGTAAGGCCTGAAGCCGCTATCGATCTAGCCCGCCTTTTGAATTGAGCCTCCGATGTCTCGCCCCACTCGATATCGTGAGATCGAAGTCTCCGGCCCACCGCGCGAGCTGGGCCGGCAGATCGGCGAGGCCGCTCGCGACGAAATCCGCGGCTTCGCCGCCGTGGCGCTGGAGCGGGTGAACAAGACCATGCGCGTGTCGCGCGACAAGGCCCTGGCCGTCGCCCAGCAGAGCATCCCCTACGCCGCCGACTACAGCCTGGACATGATGGACGAGTTGGCCGGCATGTCCGAGGCCTCCGGCGTGCCACTGGTCGAATTGATGTTGCTGCAAGTCCGCAACCAGCTTCGCGGCGAAGACGCCGGCTGCACATCGTTCGCCCTCGCCGCGGGGGCCTACCTGGGCGACGACGGCCAGCCGCTGGGCGGCATCGTCGCCCAGAACTGGGACAACGACCCGGCGCTCGACGACTTCACGATCGTGCTCACGCGCCGGCCAGTACGCAAGCCGGCAACGATGAACGTCACCCAGGCCGGGTTGATCGCCTACATCGGCTTCAGCGAAGCGGGCATCGGGGCCTGTCTGAACACGCTGCCGGCGCCCAGCCGGGCGATCGGCGTGCCGCATTACTTCACGCTCCGCGGCATCTACGAGGCCCGTTCGCGCGACGAGGCCGCGGCCACAGTTCGGCGAGCGCACCGCGCCATCCCCGCCAACATCATGCTCATCACGCCCCAAGGCCCGGCCGATTTCGAGATCACGCCGGATGAGGTCCACGTGCTTCACGTGGACGAGTCTCTCCGAGACTCGCACTCGCGTCTCGGAGAGACGCGGCCACGTGAAGAGACGCGGCCACGTGGGCGGCTGACGCACACGAACCACTGCCTGCACGCCTGCCTGGCCGAGCATAACCAGCAGTTCCCCGAGCTGATCCAATCGCACCCGCGCAAGCGGCGGATCGACGAGCTTTTGAGTATCCCAGGACCGCTCCGATTACAACAAATCCAGGACGCCCTGCGCGACCACGAGAACCACCCGCGCTCGATCTGCCGGCACGCCAACGAGGACGCCGGCACGGGCTTCTGGGAAACGGTTTTCTCGGTCGTCATCGAGCCGTCAGCCCGGCGAATGCACGTCACCCGCGGCACGCCGTGCGAGCGGCCGTACGAGACGTATGTGCTGTCGCCAAAGTAGCCATCTCGCTCCGCGAGATGGACGTGGGGCAGGCATTTCTGCCTGCCTGGCAGACAGGAATGTCTGCCCCACAAGCGAGATGGCTACTTTCGGTGGTGGCATTTCCCCCCCGGACGCCGTATCTTGGCGGTGCTGTCACCCCTTCCCAGAAAAAATGCCATTCGGTCTTGCAATCGGTGTGGACGCCTATACACTATTCGTGTGTTCACTAGTTGCGTCGCCGCTGAAGTCGGCGGCATCCCTCCGATCTCCAGACGAGGATGGCCCATGGTTACCGCCGTTTCGAGCAACGATCGCATGACCAAGAAAGACTTTCAGCCCGCCAACACGGCCGCCAGGGCCAAGAAAGATGCCGACGGGGCCGCCACGGCCAAGCGCTTTCTCGAGGCACATCCCAGCCTCAAAACCACCGTCGCCCAGATCGAAAAGCAATTCGGCGAAGGGGCCATCATGCCGCTGGGCCTGGCCCACGCCCAAGCGATCGAGGGCATTCCCACCGGCAGCCTGTCGCTCGACCTGGCTCTGGGGGGCATGGGCGTGCCCAAGGGGCGGATCATCGAAATCTTCGGACCCGAGTCGAGCGGCAAGACCACGCTCGCCTTGCACGTGGTGGCCAATGCCCAGCGGGCCGGCGGGATCGGGGCTTTCATCGACGCCGAGCATGCCCTGGACCCCTCGTGGGCCAAGAAGCTGGGCCTGGAGCTGGAGACGCTCCTCGTCGCCCAACCCGGCAGCGGCGAGGAGGCCATGAACATCTGCGAAATGCTGATCAAGTCGAACGCAGTGGACGTGATCGTCATCGACTCGGTGGCCGCGCTGGTGCCCAGGCAAGAGTTGGAAGGGGACATCGGCGATACGCACATCGGCCTGCAGGCTCGCCTCATGAGCCAGTCGATGCGGAAGCTCACCGGGGCCATCGCCAAGAGCAAGACCTGCGTGATCTTCATCAACCAGATCCGCGAGAAGATCGGCGTGATGTTCGGCAGCCCCGAGACGACGCCGGGCGGCCGGGCACTGAAGTTCTATTCCTCCTGCCGCATCGACGTGCGGCGCATCGGCCAGCTCAAGGACGGCGAGGAAGTGGTCGGCCAGCGGGTGCGGGCCAAGGTCGTGAAAAACAAGGTGGCGCCTCCCTTCCGCAGCGCCGAGTTTGATATGATGCACGATCACGGCATCAGTTACGAGGGGGACGTGCTCGACCTGGCCATCGCCCATCAGTTGATCGTCCGCGCCGGCACGTGGTTCCGCTACGGCGACCAGCAGTTGGGGCAAGGCCGCGAGCGGGTGCGTGCCTATATGAAGGAGAACCCGCGGTTCACCGAGGAGCTGCGGACCAAGATTCTGGCGGCCGGCGGCACGGCGGCAGCCGCGAATTCGGCGGTTACGGAAGACGACTCGTCAACCGAAGAATGACGTCGCGGATAACCGTTCGAGCGCGGCTTTGCGGGCCAGGCGGCGATCGGCGTATCCGCGGTAAATCCAAGGATCGCTTATGTCCGCCGCGTCGACACCTCCACGGATCTCCGGGCGCCGCGCCGCGGCCTGCTGCGTGGCGGCCCTCTCGGCGGCGGTGCTCTCAGGGGCGCTGGCGGCGGGCGCCGCCGTAGCCCAGGAAGTCGTGGCTCAGGAATCGGCCAAGAAGCCTGTCAGCGACGCCCAGCGATGGCTCTCGTCGGTGCAGGACGTGGTGGCCGGCGCGATCGAGCGCAATCAGCGTTCGGTCGTCAGCATCGCGAGGATCAAGAATCGCATCCAAGTCGTCCCGGCCGCGCCCTTTGATCGATCCGGCGTGCTCGATCCGTCCTCGGGTCGGCCGCCCGCCGATCCCAAGGACCCCACCTTCATTCCCAGCGAGTTCGCCACCGGCGTCGTGGTGGATTCCAAGGGGCTGATCCTCACCAATTACCACGTGCTGAGCGAAGACAGCCAGTACGTCGTGTGGTCGCAGCACAAGGCCTACGACGCCAAGGTGATCGGGGCCGACCCGCGCAGCGATCTGGCCCTGCTGCAAGTCGTCGAGAAGATGAGCGGCGCCGAGTTCGTGCCGATTCGCTTGGGCAACGCGGCCAAGCTCCGCCGCGGGCATTTTGTCATCACGCTCGGCAATCCCTACGCGATTGCTCGCGATGGCGAGGTGTCCGCCGGGCTGGGCATCGTCGCCAACCTCTCGCGCAAGGCGCCGCCGGTGCCGGGCGAGACGAACCCCCGCGCCAGCCGGCCCACGCTGCACCACTTCGGCACGTTGATTCAGACAGATGCCAAGCTGAATCTGGGGACCAGCGGCGGGGCACTGCTCAATCTCGACGGCGAGATGGTAGGGCTGACCACCGCCCTGGCGGCCCAGGCGGGCTCCGAGCAGGCCGCCGGGTACGCCCTGCCGGTGGACGAGACTTTCCGCCGCGTGGTGGAGACGCTCAAGCAGGGGCGAGAGGTCGAGTATGGACTGCTGGGCATATCGCCGCAGCCGCTGTCGCCCCTGGAACGGCAACGGGGACTCCGCGGAGCGCGCGTCGGGTCGATCGATCCCAGCTCCGCGGCGCGCCGGGGCGGATTGCGCGTGGGGGACATCGTCACCGCCGTGGATGGGGAGGCCATCGAAGATGAGGACGCGCTGATGCTGAGCATCGGGCGGTTGCCCGCCGCCGCGGACGTCAAAGTGGAAGCCCTGCGCGGCAGCCAGAAGCTGCAACTCACCGTGAGCCTGGCGAAATACCCGGTGCTGGGCAAGAAGATCTTTACGCCGCCGCCGGCCTGGCGCGGGGTGCGCGTCGATTACGCCAGCGTGCGCACGGCCGGCCCCTTCACCTATCCGTTTGGCCCCGAGCTTTACGACGGGTGCGTGTGGATTCGCGAAGTGGAGAAGGACTCGCCGGCTTGGCAGAGCGGCTTGCGCCCCGGCATGTTCATCACGCACGTGGAAAACCAGCGGGTCGGCACGCCCAAGGAGTTTGCGGCGGCCACGATCGGCAAACCGCAAGTCGTGACGGTGCGTATCGGCGGTCTTCGACCGGGCGAAGAATCCCTGCGCACGGTCAGGCCAAACGCCGGTTGATTCGCTATCCGGCGCAAACGCGGCCGCAGGCGTCCACGAGCGCCTCCAGCAGCGCCGCCGCGCGGTCAGAGGCCTGCTCGTGCCGGACCGCAGCCTCCAGCCGGGCGGCGTAGGGGGTCAGCTCGTGAAAGCCGTAGCTGCCGGCGGCGCCTTTGAGCTGGTGGGCGACCCGCGCTACGCCCTGCCAGTCTTCCGCCGCCTTGAACCCGCGCAGGGTCTCCACGCGCTGCGGCATTTCGTCCACGAACATCTCGACGAGCGGGGCCAGGTCGAGATCGTCGGCCAAGGCCGAACGAATCGGCGTGGCGCTGGTGTCTGCGGTGTTCATGCTTCGCCTCTCGCGTCCGGGTCGGAATGCGGACGCCGATCCGCGCCCGCGCGGTCCACGAAACTCTACGTCGTGACCGCCGGAACGCCCGGCGTCGGCGCCAAGCCGCGCATCCCGGCTGCGACGTTCCGGTGGCAACGATCGTTCCGGTTGTTTCGTCCGGCGCGTTGCCGTTAGGGCGCACTTGGCGGCTTTTTGTTGACCGCTTGCAACAGGCCGTTGACCTAGAGTTGGTGGGACCTGCGGCGAGGTCGCTTCGTGATCCGTCGCGTGCCGGGCTCATGGTGAGTCCCGGCCGATCTGGGTTTTCTCGCGTTGCCTGGTTGTTCATAGGAGCAAGAAGCATGGTCAAGAAATCCACAATCCTGGCCGCGTTCGTCGTGGCCATCGTCTGCGGCTCCGCTCCGCGAGCGCAAGCGCAGGCGACTTGGATGGCCTACTGGGGCGTCAAACGCTGGCACAATCACTACGCCGCCCAGGCCGGGAACGTCGGCTGGGACTACGCCTCGGCGGGCTTCGGGCACCACGGCTGGGGTTCCTCCCCCTGGCACTGGGGCGCGGTGATGGCCTACTCGGCGCGCCCCTGGCCGCCCTTTGTCGATGGTTTCATCGGCGGGCATCATCACGGGGGAGGGCACGGCCACGTCGGTCATGGGCATCACCAGGGCCACGTCGGCGATTGTGGCCCGCACTACGGTCATGGTGCTCACCACGGCTGCGATGACGCCGGATGGGACTACGGCTACGGCCCGCTGGGCGATGCCGTGTATGACGACGTCAACGGCGTGATCGATGACGGCGGCGTGCCGGGCCTCCTTCCGGGCTCGCCCGCCTTGCCGTACGATCCGCAGGTTGCGCCTAAGAAGGAAGGCGAGCTGGTCGAGCCGCCGGCCACGCCCAAGAAGACCGCCCTGCCCACGACCACCAAGCTGGTGCTGAACGTGCCGGCCGACGCCAAGGTCACGTTGGCGGGCGTGGACACCCGGTCCAGCGGGGCCACTCGCGAGTTTGTCACGTCGCTGCTGACCGGGTCGCCGTGGACCAATTACTCGGTCCGCGTCGAGTTCCAGCGAGACGGGAAGACGCTCGTGGACGAGCGGACGGTCACGCTCTATCCGGGCGACAACCAGGTGATGACCATCGACTTTGCCGCGGCCCAGGTGGCGAGCAAGTAAGCTCGTCCCGCGGGCAGAAACGATCGTAACCGCCCCTCGCGCGGCCGGCGCCGCGCGGGGGGTTTTCGTTTACCGCTGAATTCCGTACTCTTCCAGCTTGCGATACAGCGTTGCTCGGCCGATCCCCAACAGTTTGGCCGCCTCCGGCACGTTGCCGCCGGCGCGTTGCAGGGCCAGGGTGATGAGCCGCCGTTCCCAGTGGTCGATGCGGAGCGACTCCCATTCCTCGGCCGCGCCGCTGCCCAGCGGCAGGTCGCACGTCTCGATGACCGACCCGGTGGCCGTCAAGGCGGCCAATTGCAGCACGCGCCGCAACTGCTCCACATTGCCCGGCCAGTCGTGCTCGACCAGCCGCTCGCGGGCCGTCGTGGACAGCGAGAGATCGGGCCGGCCGGAGCGCAGCCGATCGAGCGACAGAAAATGATCGACCAGGGCCGGAATGTCCTCGCGCCGTTCTCGCAGCGGCGGCACGGTCACTTCGTGCTCGGAGAGCGCGTCGAGCAACTCCTGGGGGAATTCGCCGCGCCTGACGAGTGCCCGCAGATCGATGCTCGTGCCGGCGATGACGCGCTCGACGGCCAATTCGTCGGCCGCATGGTCCTGCCGACTCGCGCTCGTCGGGGCGAGCTGTTGCAGCAGCGTCTGTTGTGCCGCGGCCGGCAGCCTGCCGATCTCGGCCAGATACAGCGTGCCGCCTTCCGCCTGCGACCAGTCATCGACGCCGACGTCTTGGCCGATGGTTGTGGCCTGAGCGCAGCAGTAAGCAACGAACGGTCCGGTGGCCTTCCCAGCAAGTTTCGCGCTGGCCTCGTGCAGCCAGCGGGCGACCAGCTTTTTGCCGGCGCCTCGCTCGCCGCGCAGCAGGATGTGCCGGCCGAGGCCGGCGACACGCGTCAATTGATCGCGGAGTGCGGCGATTGCCGCGCTTCCTCCGATCAGCTCCTGGCCGATGCCCAGCTCCGCCGCGGCTGCCGCCAGGTCGCACTCGCGGCGGTCGTCCTCGCGCGCGCGCGCCAAGGCCCGGCTCGCCAGGTGGGCGACGGAAATGGCGAACTCGAATTGGGACTGCCGGAAGTGTCCCTGCTTCAGATAGACGTAGAGCGCCCCGCTCACGCGGTTGTCGCACAGCAAGGGAAGGTAGAGCACGTCGGCCTCGTGCTCCGTGGCAGCGGGCTCCGTGGCAGCGGGCCTTGTACCGCCCGCGCGTCCGTGGGCATGCTGGTTGGCCACCCACAGTGCGCGGCCCTGAGCGATGACCAGCCGCGTCAACGACTCGCCGGGCAGCGGCCCGAGCAAGACGCCGTCGGGAGCCGCTAGCTTCAACCGCAACTGTTCGTGATGATCCACGGCGAAATAAGCGACCGACGAGGCTTCGGTGCGCTCTTGCAAGACTTGCATCGCGTCGCGCAGGATTTCCGTCCGCGGCCGCCTCGGCAGCAGCCGCACGCTCAATTGGTGCAGTCGCCACAGGTCTTGCGCCTCCGGCGATTCGCCGAGCGCCACCAGGGCCATGCCGCTGGAATCGTGCTGGGTGACCGGCGTGTCGCGGACGATGGTTTGCGTCAGCCCGGCATCCAGCGGCGCGGCGAGGGTCGGCGATTGCTCGGCCTGGTGAAAGGCCAACTCGGTCGAGCCCAGCCGCAGTACGCTGCCCTCGGCAAGAAGCGCCTCTTGAATCGCTTCGCCGTTGACGAAGGTGCCGTTGCGGCTCTGATCGCGAACTTGCCAGCGGCCCTCGCGCTCGGCAAGCACGGCGTGGACGCGCGAGCACTCGGGATCGGCAAGCACGACCTGACACTCCGGGCCGCGGCCGATGCGGGTCTCGGTGCCCGGCTGCAGCACGAAGCTGCGCCCGGGCTTCTGGCCGGCGGTCAGCGTGAGATAGGCAAGCACAGGGTAGGAAGAACCGAGGGAGACAGAAGCCCGGCTTCTTGGAGAAGCCGGGCTTCTTGGTACTCACGAAGCGCCGCCTGGGTCATTACCGGACCCATCTGCTAGTATATCACCGTGCGCATTCACCTGTAGTTTCCGCGATGACCCACGTCCTTCGACTCGGCACCCGCGCAAGCCCCTTGGCCCGATGGCAGGCCGATTGGGTGGCGGCGCGGCTGCGCGAGCATGGGGTGACGGTCGAGTTGGTCCACATCACCACGCAGGGAGACCAGCAGTCGCGCGGGCCCATTGCCGCCTTCGG
>JBGQHD010000119.1:0-9380 GCA_041497795.1 Planctomycetia bacterium | reverse complement strand
TTGCAGGCCGGTCTCGGCGTCGTGGGCCACGCGAACTTCGTGTCCCATTTTTTCGAGCATCCGAGCGAGGGTCAGCGCGGCGGCCCGCAAATCGTCCACCACCAGGATCCGCCGCCCCGGCGCGCGAGGTTGACTGCCCCGGGCCGCCGGCGCCGCGGCCGCGGCAGCTTGGCTGGTGGCCAAGGGCAGGCGGACGACAAACTCGCTCCCTCGCCCGGCGCCCTCGCTGTGGGCCTCGATGCTGCCGCCATGCAGTTGAATCAGGTTCTTGGCCAGCGTCAGCCCGATGCCCAGTCCGCCTTGCGCGCGGTGCAGCGTGCGGTTGACTTGGGCGAACATTTCGAACACGCGTGGCAGCATCTCGGCGGGAATGCCGACGCCGGTGTCGCGGACCGAGATCACGGCCGCGGCGCCCTCGGTCCGGGCGGTGAGCCAGATCTGCCCGCCCGGGTCGGTGTACTTGGCGGCGTTGTTGAGCAGGTTGGCCACGACTTGAGCCAGCCGGACGGGATCGGCGTCGAGCATCATCGACTCGGGCGACAAGGTGATGGCCAGTTGCTGGCCCGCGGCGTCGATGAGCGGCTTGCTGGTCTCGACCGCGTTGCGAATCACGGTCACCAGATCGACCGATTCCTTGCGGAGCTCGATCTTGCCCCGCGTGATGCGCGAGACCTCCAGCAGATCGTCCACCAGCCGCACCATGTGATCGACTTGCCGCTCGATGATATCGCGCACGCGCTCCGTGGCGGGGCTCAAGTCTTCGGACATCCGCAGAATCTGCAGCGAATTGCGGATCGGGGCCAGCGGATTGCGCAGCTCGTGCGCCAGCGTGGCCAGGAACTCGTCCTTCCGCCGGTCGGCCTCGCGGAGTTCCGCGTAGAGCCGCGCGTTTTCGATGAAGTCTACGGCCTGACGGGCGCAGAGGTCGATCAGGTGCGTCTCACGATCGGAGGGGCGATGAGGCCGACGGAAGTGCGTGGATAGCACGCCCACCACCTTGCCCGAGCGGGTGACCAGCGGCGTGCTGTGGACGGCCCGGAAGCCCACCCGGCGAGCGACTTCGCGATAGGGAGCCAGGAGCGGATCGCTTTCCACGTCCTCCACGACGACGCGCCGCTGCTGCTGAAACGCGGCGTCGCAGGCGCCGGCCCCCGGGGGGACGTGCTCGACCGCGGCCAGCGAGCCTTCGTCAAAGCCCAGGCTGGCCCCGACCTGCAGGCAATTATGCTCGGGATCGCACAAAGACAGCAGTCCCAAGTCAGCGCCCTCGATGGCCGCGGCCGTGCGGAGCGTCTCGTCGAGGATCGGTTGCAGCTCCAGCGTGGTCGAAAGCCGCACGCTCATTTCCTGGAGCCGCCGCACGTCGGCCAATTGGGTGCCAAGCTGGTCCTTGAGGGCGATCAGATTCTCCTCCCCCAGCTTGCGCGACGTAATGTCCCGTGCCACGTGCGAAGCGCCGATGACACGGCCCGCCCCGTCGCGCACGGGCGAGCTGGTCACGGAGACGTCGATCAGCCGCCCCTGCTTGGTCAAGCGCACGGTTTCGAAGTGCTCGATGCGCTCCCCGCGACCGAGCCGCTCCAGAATCGCAGGCTCCTCAGCATGCCGGTCCGGCGGAACGAGCATGGTGATCGAGCGGCCCACCGCCTCGTCGGCCGGATACCCGTACAACCGCTCCGCGCCGGCATTCCAGGAGAGGATGCGGCCGTCGAGCGACTTGCTGACGATGGCGTCGTCGGACGATTCGACGATCGCCGCCAGCAGCGTCTGGGCGTCCAAGGCGTGCTGCCGGTCGCTGACATCTACCAGCACGTTCACCGCCCCAATGAGGCGGCCGGACGCGTCCCAGATCGGATTAGCGTGGGCCAGCGCCAGGACGCGTTTGCCGTCCGGACGCTCGACGGCAATCTCGTGTCCGTTGTACTCCCGGCCTTCGCGGAGCGCCCGCGCCATCCAGCAGTCGTCGTGAGCGATCGGCGATCCGTCGGCCGAGAAGAGCTTGAACGAGCCGCAGAAGCGGTCCACCGGATCGTTCAGCGCGGGGGCCCGTCCCCACAACTCGATGGCGTGCTGGTTGTAGTAGGTAATCAGGCCGGCGGCATCGCAGGTGTAAGCCCCCACGGGGAGCTTCTCCAGCAGTCGCCGGAACTGGGATTCGCTGTCCTGGGTGGAACGTTGGTTTGCGTTTTCTGACCCCACCGGGCCACCTCGTTGCGCGATGTAGATAGGGCACCGCCGCCCCTCCATGGCGCGATAAATCCACCGACCCCGAAGGCCGCCTTGTTGGCTGGCGGCGGCGCGGGACGTGGCCTGCGCTGTTTCGCGCCGCGCGCTACCCAACGCGCTGCGGCTGATTGTCCGCGTCGCCCGTCTCGTCCGGGGTGCCCACGACTTGTCCGATCCAGATGCCCAGCGCCCGCAGCTTGTTGCGCAAACTGCCGCGGGTGATGCCGAGCAGCTCGGCGGCCTTGGATTGATTGCCCGCTGTTTCACGCAAAACTCGTGCCAGCAGATGCCGCTCCATGAAATCGAGCGTCTCCGCGTACAGGTCTTTGGAGCCGGCCTTGATGCGGCCGCTCACAAACGACTCCAGGTCTGCGCTGCCGCCGGCAACTTTCGCCGTACCCCCCCGCGGCAGCGCCGTCCGCTGCTCCGTGAAGAGCTCCTTGGGCAGGAACTCCGGCACGATGACGGGGCCGGTGGCCATCAGCATCGCTTTGCGGACGACGCTTTGCAACTCGCGGACGTTGCCCGGCCAAGCGTACTGTTTCAGCAAGCCGATCGTCTCGGGGGACAAGCCGGTGACGTCCTTGCTGAGTTGGGCCTTGAAGAGGACCAGGAAATGGTCCACGAGCAGCTCGACGTCCGACCCGCGCTCGCGCAGCGGCGGCAGATGGATTTCGAAGGCGTTCAAGCGGTGCAGCAGGTCGAGGCGGAACTTGCCTTCCTCGACCATCTCCTCCAGCGGGCGATTGGTGGCGGAGATCACGCGCACGTCCACCTCGATGGTCTCCTGCCCGCCGACGCGTTCGAAGCGCTGCTCCTGCAACAGCCGCAGCACCTTGCTTTGCGTCAGCGGGGACATGTCGCCGATCTCGTCCAGGAAGATCGTGCCGCCGTTACACTGTTCGAACTTGCCGATGCGGCGGCGGTCGGCGCCGGTGAAGGCCCCCTTCTCGTGGCCGAACAGCTCGCTTTCCAACAGCGTGTCGGAGAGCGCCGCGCAATTGACGGCGAGGAAGCACTCCCCCGCGCGGTGGCTGTGCTGATAAATGGCCCGGGCGATCAGCTCTTTGCCCGTGCCGCTCTCGCCGCGAATCAGCACCGTGACGTTCTGCGCCGCCACGCGGCCGATCTGCTTGTAGACTTCCAGCATCTCCGGGCTGCGGCCGACCAGGGCGTCGCCCGACGGCGGCGATTCGTCGTTGGGCAAGTGCACCGGCGCTTGCATCAAGCGCCTCGTCTCCAAGGCCCGCGCCACCAGCTCCCGCAACTGTTCCTGGTCGAGCGGCTTGACCAGGTAATCGTAGGCCCCGAGCTTCATGGCCTCGATGGCCGTGTCGCTGTCGTTGAGGGCCGTGATGAAGATCACCGGGAGCCGGACGTCGATCCGCCGAATCTCGCTCACCAACTCGATGCCCGTGGATTCGGGCAGCATCACATCCAGCAGCAGCACGTCCGGAGGATCTTCCTTCAACCTCTGCATGCCGTCGCGGGCGTTGTTGGCGGTCACGATTTGCAGGTCTTGACCCTCGAACGTCTTCTCCACAAAGCGCAGGACCACGCGATCATCGTCAATCGTCAGAAGTCGGGGCATGCCTATCTCCCGCGGTGTGCCTGGATTCTACCACACTCACGTTGGCGGCGGAACATCTGCGCCGGCACGCTCGGGGGAGTTGGCCGGTGTCGGAAGCCAAGGAGAACGACTTCAGCGTCGAACAGCGAAGAGGGAGCGGCCCGACGTCGGGCGGTGGGCTGCGTTGTCTAAGCAAGAAGCACTCGCGAGACTATGGCCTCGGACTGCACGTAGCAACCCACCGCCGTCAAACTCAAAACACCCGCAGCAAGACCAAGATCAACAGGATAATCAGGATCAGCCCCAGCCCCCCGCTCGGGTAGTAGCCCCAATTCCGGCTGTGCGGGTAAACCGGCAGCACGCCTAGCAGCAGCAGCAACACGACGATCAACAGGATGGTTCCGATCATGGGATGGACCTTGTGTGCGAGTTGCGAGAACCGATGATCCCTGCGAGTTCGTGCCGCGGCGTTGTCATTCGCAGGTTGCATGCCAAACTGACGGGACCGCCGGACTCGAGCCGCCGAACCGGCAGGATCCAAGACGTTCCCCCGTTCGATGGGGAGTTACTCAGGAGTTACTCATGTGACGTGGTGGGACGGTGCGGACCGCCCTTGATCGCCGGGCGGCCATGCTGATGGATGGCCAACCAAGCCTCGAACGGCATCTCGGCAGGCGCTAGGAAGCCAAGAGCCTCGTCGATCCCAAGATGGCGCGGGGCACGCGCTTTGCTAGAAATGAGGGGCCGACAGACGCGAGGAAGCGATCTCACGCAAACACGCAACGAACGGCGAGGATTGCCGACAACTGGAGCGAACGATGCCCCACTCTGCCGAGAAACCCAGCAGCCCCGCGGCGATTCCACCCAAGGTCGTGGAATCGTCGCGGAACAAAGTCATGGATGTGGCCGCTTCGCTGCGGCGCATGGGCAACAATCACGAGCTATTCTGCGAGGTCGTCGGAATCTACGACGAAGACAGCCCGGAATTGTTGGAGCGGATCCGCGCCGCGATTCGCGAGCGCGACGCCGCGCGCCTGCATCGGGCGGCACACAGCCTCAAGGGGCTGGTATCGAACTTCGGCGCCAGCGCGGCGGCCGAAGGCGCCTATGTGCTGGAGAACATGGGGACGACGCGCGACCTTACCGGCTGCGAAGGCGCGTTGCGCGTGCTGGAAAGCGAGTTGGAGCGGCTCCACGAGGCGCTGCGACCCTTTGCGCCCGGACCGAGTGATCGCTCCCAGAGTTGAGCGTCGCCACCGTGAAGCCAGCGCTCGCCGCGCCGTGGCGGATCAAGCCGCCGTTTTGGCCCAGCAGCGCAGCACTTCGGCCACGCTCCAGGCTTGGGCCACGCAGCCGCGCGGGGCATAGGGTTCTTCGGCGTCAAAGATCTCGCTGATCGAGCCGATGCAGGTGCGAGCTTCGCGGCTCTCTCGTCCAAGCTGGCTCGTCCGGCGTCCGGCGACTTCCCAACTCTCTTGACCATCACACCGAGACACGGCTGGTCCCGACGGGCGTACGCCCTTCCGCCGGATGACCAACCTCGCCATGAACCTCGCGATACCGTCGTTCATGGTGGAAAGCTAATCCGAGAAAGGCGACGGCCAACCCCACCACGGTCGCTGCCACGGTGGTCACCAGACAGATCATCAGTGACGGCGTGGCATAGAACACCCCTTTGGCGGTCTCGTCGGAGGGAATCAGACCAAAATTCTGGAAGCGAAGACCAAAACCGATGGCGGTCAGTCCCAGCCCGATCAATGCCCCCGCGGTAATAATGGCTCCACAAATCGCGCGCATGGAAGTTCTCCAAATTGTACGGCGTGCTGCCTGAATGGTCGCTGAACTGCCACTAGAAGTTGAACATTCGCAGGCATCCCCCCATCACCAGCAGGATGCCGGCCACGATAATAAAGAGGCTGCTGCAACCGCAGCCCGCCCACGGTCCGGCGGGCCCGCGGGGCTGAAACCAATTTCCACCGCCCAAGGGTCCAAAGCTCATGTGCAGTCTCCTGAGGGTTGCGGGGCACTCGAACACTTCGCATCAAGCACGCGACGTGCCAAATGGTTTCCCCGCGATGAGAGTCAGCTTTCTCAGGGACCGCCGACTCGCCAGCGCGCTGATGCCAACTTCAGCAGCGGGCCCGTAGCGTGCTACGCTTGCGAGACGCTTTCGACGATTTCAGCAGCGGCGCGGCATGGCACTTGCGTCCTCTCCGGTCGCGGCTTCGAGCCGAAGCGCGGTGCTCGGGGAGCCGCAACCGTTTTTGAGGGACCTATCCATGACCATGACTTCTCGAATGAACACGTCCGACCGGCGCATGGTTCTTTCGGCCAGCACGCTGATCGGCGAAGACGTCAGAAACCTTCAAGGCGAAGACGTGGGCCACATCAAGGAGCTGATGATCGATATCCGTTCCGGCCGCGTGGCGTACGCCGTCCTTTCCTTTGGCGGGTTTTTGGGCCTCGGTGACAAGCTGTTCGCCGTGCCCTGGTCCGCTTTGAGGCTCAACCAACAGGACAAGGTCTTCATCCTCGACGTAGACAAGCGGCGGTTGGAAGAGGCGCCAGGCTTCGACAAGGACCGTTGGCCCGACATGGCCGACCCGGCGTGGTCCGACACCATCGATCGGTACTACGGCGTGGCGGTGCAGCGCTTCGACGGCTGATCTCGCAGTGTCGCTGTTCGGTTCCATGATGCGCGATGTCGCCTGGCTGTCACACCAGGACGGACGATCAGCCAGACCCGAGGGAGCGCGAGCGCTCTGTTGTGGCTCGTGCCAACGATCCACCTCGGGAGGCGAAAGTGCCGTCACCGCCGGGCGATATCGCTCTTGATTTTCCCATCCGAAAGAAGTCAGGGCGACTTCTGACGGGCAAGAGGTTTAGTTACCCCATGACCCGATTTTGGAGGATGCCATGAGTCTTGCCACGATGCGCGATTTGTTCGTCCACGAACTCAAGGACCTGTACAGCGCCGAAAACCAGATCATCAAGGCGTTGCCGAAGATGGCCAAGGCCGCCTCGTCCGCCGAGCTGCAACAGGCTTTCGAGCACCATCTGGAACAAACCAAGGAACAGGTGGCCCGGCTGGAGTCGATCTTCGAAAAGCTGGAAATCAGCCCGCGCGGCAAAAAGTGCAAGGCCGTCGAGGGGTTGATCGAGGAGGGGAAGGAAGTCCTGGACGAGGACGCCGATGAGGCCGTGCGGGACGCCGCGTTGATCGGGGCGGCCCAAAGGGTCGAGCATTACGAGATCGCCGCCTACGGCTGCGCCAGGACGTACGCCCGCCTGCTGGGTGAGGACGAAGCCGCGGAGCTGCTACAGCAGACGCTGGACGAAGAAGCGGATACCGATAAGAAGCTCACCGAGCTGGCGCAACGCACGATCAACGTCGAGGCCGAGCGAGCCAGCGCATAGAGAGGTCGGCGGCTCGCGGGATAAACGCCAGGAACCTCCTGGCGTTTGTCGTTTGGAACCCCGCTCATCTCGCCGTTGAGCAGGCCGTAAGCACATGAATTGCGATGCCTTTGTTCAATGCACTAATGCCAGGAGAGCCGCCATGTCGGAATCATCGGGCCAAGTCCATGTCGGTTTGGGTGGCCTCGGAAAATCTGCACCCGCTCCGTGGCATGCCAATTGCTTTGGTGCCGGGAGATTCGCGGACTTCACGACAACCGACGATCCGTGGACGAAGTGTCTTCAAACCTAGGAGAGGATTATGAGAATTGTCAGTGGCTTGTCACACGCGTTCTTGGCGTTTGCCGTCGCACTGACCTGCGCGGGTTGCGGAGGCACCGGCACGCCGGGCGGCCCGGGCGCGAAGACGGGCGGGGACAACAAGACCACCCTCGGAGGCCCAGCAGAAGAGACGTTCACAATCAACGTGCCTGGGTCCACCACGCTCAAGCAAGGCGAGTCGAAGGTGGTCCGTCTGGCGCTCAAGCGCGGAAAAAATTTCGGCGAGGATGTCAGCTTGAAACTCGAAGACCTGCCCAAGGGAGTCACGAGCGACCCTTCCAGCCCCAAGATTGCCAAGAGCGAGACGGAGGTACAAGTCACGCTCAAGGCCGCCAGCGATGCGGCGGTGGGCGACTTCACGGTGAAAGTTGTCGGACAGCCGTCGCACGGCAAGCAAGCGACCAACACCCTGAAATTGACCGTGCAAAAGCCAAACTCATAATTCGCGCGGCCGGCGCCGTCGCGCCCTTCACAGTGGGCGACGGCGCCGGACTGGCCGCGAGCATCACTTCCCCACGCTTCCCTTCTACACGTCCGATCGGAGAGTCCACCGTGCGTCCAAAGACGATCGATCGCCAGGTGCTGGGATGGGAACGGCACGCCCGGCAAGCCATCGCGGAACGCGAGTGTGCAAGACGTCTCGGTGCACGAAGAAGGCCGACGCTTCGCTTTCCCGATCACGGATGGATTCGGTGCGCGCTCGCAGCGGCGCGTTCACTGCATGATGCGGTCGTAGAATGCCTTATTGACGCCTTCTCAGCCAATTGTACGCAGGAGGGGTGATGCGTAGTATTGCGCATGAGACCAAAAGGAACAGCAGACGCATTGGAAGCACGGCGGATGATAGCAGTTCGCCTGTTGCTGAAGGAAAAGAAGGGGCCGACCGAGGTCGCCAGGCTGCTGGGCGTGTCACGTTCGGCGGTGAATCAATGGCAGCAGGCCCTGCGGCGCAAGGGTCGCAACGCTCTGAAGTCCAAGCCACATCCGGGCGCCGAGCCGCGGTTGAACCACCATCAACGACGCAAGTTGGTGCAAATTCTTTTGCGTGGCCCGTGCCAGGCCGGCTTCGCCACGGACCTGTGGACGTGTCCTCGTGTGGCGATGGTGATTCAGGAACACTTCGGGGTGATCTATCATTCCGCCCACGTCTGGCGACTGCTGCGACAACTGGGATGGAGTTGCCAGAAGCCGGAGCAACTGGCGCGCGAGCGAGACGAAGCCGAGATCGAGCGTTGGCGCCGCGAGGAATGGCCGCGGATAAAAAAAGGGCGCGCGTCGTAAAGCTGTCATCGTCTTCGTGGACGAAAGCGGCTTCATGCTGCAGCCCGTCTGCCGCCGCACCTGGGCACCGCGCGGCCAGACGCCGATCCAGCATGCCTGGGATCGCCACGATCGGCTCTCGACCATCGCGGCGATCACCCACAGTCCACGTCGACAACGGCTGGGGTTGTTCTTCCAAATTCGCCCCCACAACATTCGTGGACCGGACATGGTCCGTTTCCTGCGCGCGTTGCACCGCCAACTTCGCCAGCCGATCATTCTCGTGTGGGATCGCTACAGCGTGCACCGCTCTGCGGCGCGGCTGTTGCGCGAGGCCGGCTGCAACTGGCTGCACGTGGAATGGCTGCCAGGTTATGCCCCGGACCTCAATCCTGTGGAAGCAATCTGGAGCCATACGAAATACTCGGACCTAGCCAACTACGTTCCCGAGGATGCCGATCACCTACTCGACGCTGTCGGTGATTCACTCAATGATCTGCACTACAATCAAAGACTACTGAGTTCCTTTTTTGACTGGGCCGGCCTCAAGTTCTGAATCGTACAATTGGCAACGCAAGGATCAATA
>JBGQHD010000118.1:0-9400 GCA_041497795.1 Planctomycetia bacterium | reverse complement strand
CCCGCCCGGCAGGCGGGACCTACTTATGGCCAACGCCTACCTCGAGAACCTGTTTGGCCTCAGCGGCCAGGTCGCCGTCGTGATCGGCGGCACGGGCACGCTCGGCGGCGCGCTGGCCGAAGGGATTGCCCAGGCCGGGGCGCACGTCGTCGTGGCCGGGCGGTCGGCCGAGCGAGGGCAAGCGCGCGTGGCCGCCATCGAGAAGCTCGGCGCCACGGCAAGTTATCTGGAAGTGGACGTGATGCAGCGCGCCTCGATCGAGGAGCTGCTGCGGCAGACGCTCGCCACGCGCGGCCGGGTGGACATGCTCGTCAACGGCGCGGGCGTCAATGTGGCCGGCGGCTACTTCGACGTGCAGGACGACGACTGGGACTGCGTGATGGACAGTAACCTGAAGGCGGTGCACTGGGGCTGCCAGGTCTTCGGTCGCCACATGGCCGAGCACGGCGGCGGCTCGATCGTTAACATCGCCAGCGTCACCGCCCATCGGCCGCTGTCGAAGGTGTTTGCCTACTCCGCGTCGAAGGCGGCGGTCGTGAACCTGACGCAGAACGTGGCCCGCGAGCTGGCCCCGCTGGGCGTGCGGGTCAATGCCCTGTGCCCCGGCTTTTTTCCGGCGGAGCAGAACCGCAAGATCCTCACGCCCGAGCGCACGGCCAGCGTGATGGGCCAGACGCCGCTGCAGCGCTTCGGCGAGCCGCACGAGCTGGTGGGGGCGACGTTGCTCCTGCTCTCCCGCCGCGCCGGCAGCTTCATCACCGGAGCGAGCCTTTACGTGGACGGCGGCTTTACGGCGATGAAGTTCTAAGGGCAGGCGTCTAAAGGCAGGCGTCGGGCTTCAGACGCGGTGTTCGGCTCTGCAGATCCGCCTGAAATCCGGGCCTGAAACCGACGTGGGGCAGCCCAAGGGGCATCGGCAAATTGTGGCCGATTTTCCCCTGGCCAGCCTCTGGACACGGGGTCCGAACCTGCTAAGATCATTACAGCAATGCGTGTCCGGGACCCAGGGGCCCCGCGCGCGTTGTGCAAGGATTATATTCGGAACAGCCCTCAAGGAGTTGATCGTACTTTCGGCCTCTTCTCTGTTCCGGCCCCGCCGCTTCGGATTAACGTTCGAACGGCGGGGTTTTTTTATTGGAATGACGGCCTGCTCATGCCTCGCGTTCTCGTCGTCACGCCGAATCTGCGGACGCCCCAGCACCCCTACCGCGACCTGCTCGCCGCGGCCGGCTTCGAGGTCGTCTTTCCGGCCGAAGCCGCCAGGCTGTCGGACCCGGCGGTGCTCATCGGCCAGTTGCAGGGCATCGACGCCGTGATCGCCAGCACCGAGCCGTACACGCCCGAAGTGCTCGCCGCCACGCGGCTCCGCGTGATCTCCCGCACCGGCGTGGGCTACGACGCGGTGGACGTGCCGGCTGCCACGCGGCGGGGCGTCGTCGTCACCGTCACCCCCGGCACCAACCACCACTCGGTGGCCGAGTCGGCGATCGCGCTCCTGATGGGCGTCTTCCGAGGCCTGCCGCGGCGCCACCACGAAGTGCACACCGGCCGCTGGACGCGGCGCGTTCTGCCGCGGCTGATGGGCAAGACGATCGGCCTGGTGGGGCTGGGCCGCATCGGCCGCGCCATGGTGCCCCGCTGCCAGGGGCTGGGCTTGCACGTGATCGCCCACGACCCGCTGGCCGATGCCGTCTGGGCCGCCGAGCACGGCGTGCGGCTCCGCTCCTTCGACGAGCTGCTGGCCGAGGCCGATATCGTCAGCCTGCACCTGCCGGCCGCGGCCGAGAACGTGAACCTGATCGACGCCGCCACGCTGGCCCGGATGAAGCGCGGGTCGGTGCTCATCAACACCTCGCGCGGGGTGCTGGTCGATGAGGACGCGCTCGTGGCCGCGCTGCGGTCGGGGCACTTGCTGGGGGCTGGCCTCGACGTGTTCAAGATCGAGCCGCTGCCGCTGGAGAGCCCGCTGCTGACGCTCGATAATGTCCTCATGCTGCCGCACATCGCCGGGCTGGACGAGGAATCGCAGCAGGCCACGGCCCTGCGGGCGGCCCAATCCATCGTCGATCTGCACCAGGGCCGCTGGCCGGCGGAGTGCGTGGTGAACGCGGAGCTGCGCGAAGACTGGCGGTGGTAAGTGTGGACCGCCGCGCAAAAAGAAAAGGAGGATGTCCGAGGTGGACATCCTCCTCATCGCTAGCGTCCTTGTCTCTAGCATCCACGGCCTTCGCGCTCACAGGGCGACGCGCCAGGCCGGGATGCTTGTTGGACGAGAATGAACTAGGCCTTCTTCCCATCGACTGCGGGCGGCGGGGTGGGGGCCTTCTCGGGGGCCTTCTCCAGGCCCGGGGCCGGCGGCGGGCCCATCATCGCCGGAGCGCCGTCGCAGCCGCAGCAGTCGCTGTAGCCCTGGCAGCCCGAGCAACCCGAGCAACCGTGGCAACCCCAGCAGCCGTGGCAGCCAAAGCAGCCGTGGCAGCCGTGGCAACCGTGACAACCGTGGCCGAACAAGCCACGCAGGAATCCGCCGTGGCAACCGTGGCAGCCGTGGCAACCCGAGCAGCCGTAGCAGCCCGAGCAGCCGCCGCAACCCCAGCAATCGCCGGCCTGGGCGGTGCTGGTGTCCACCGACATCGCGGTGAAGCCAACCACGGCCAGGAACAGGGCGATGCCCAAAACAAGAACTCGATTCATCCTAGGAACCTCCAAATACGGGTACAGTGGTAACGGGATCCCGAATCCTTCGGCCGCCTGTCTTCTTCCGCTGCCAGCCGACGGCCGGTGCTGGGCGGATTGCCTGCGAGCGCGGGCCAGGCGACCTTCGGACGGTTGCCCTGCGAGAAACCGCCTCAGTCGCGCTTCGCCGCGGCCGCAGCCCGGTGGTGAGAACCGCGCGGGCCAGTCGCCGGCGGTCCGACGCCATGAGTTCACGCGAGACACAGCCGATCGGGGAGTGCCGTCGCGGTCAAAAAACTGTAGGTTGCGGTTGGGCGCGGGGCGGCGATCGGCGAAAATCGTCGGCCTCGGTTGCCGCGTCCGATCGTGACGACGATGCGGGCGGAGCGGATGATGCGGCCCGCCCGACGTGACCCACCCGCAGATTCGATACAGCCTTGAGCGAACCCCCGTCCCATCTCGGCACGACCTCGGACCCCCGGCCGTCGTCCGGCGTGGTGGCCGCCATCGATTACGGCGGCGTGCGGATCGGCGTGGCTTTGAGCGATGATCGCCGCACGATGGCCCTGCCGCACGCCACCTACGTTCGGCGCTCGGCGGCGGCCGACGCCCAGTGGTTCCGCCGGCTGGTGAAGGACTACCAGGTGACGCTCTTCGTGGTCGGCCTGCCGGTCCATCTCGACGGCCGAGAGAGCCAGGAATCGCGGGCCGCGCGGCAATTCGGCCAGTGGCTGACCGCCGAGACGAAAGTGCCCGGCGTGCTCTTCGACGAGCGCTTCACCAGCGCCGAGGCGGAAGAAGAGCTGCGCGGCCGGGGCCTGACCGCCAAACGGCGCAAGGCGCGCCGCGACATGCTGGCCGCGCAGATTCTGTTGCGAGACTTCCTCGCCGGCGGCTGCCAGGGACAAGAGGCCCCCGGCGGGCTCGACGACTGAGCGGCACCGTAAGGCGGACACTCCTGTCCGCCGCGCCCGGATTTCGTAGCCGAACTCGCCAGAGTTCGGGGGGACTTCGTCGGTCGGACGGATTGAAAATCCGTCCTACCTGTCGGTGAGCCGTAGCGGATCGCCGGCGGGACAAGAGTGTCCGCCTTACAAGAAACACGCCAGTCCCAGCCTGTGGATGAAGACGTCTCCGTCCCGCAGATCGAGCCCAACGACGTCCTCATCCGCGAGACGGCCAAATTTGCTTGTGTGGCCCGTCGCGCGTCGTTACGATGCCCCAGTCGAAGCCGCTGAGTTCTCTCTCTTCTCCGGCTGGACAGCGGCCGAGGCAAGGCTGGACAACGCTGGAGTCGTTTCGTAGCGGCGGTGGATGTCGGCGCTTCGTCAATCGCGCTAAGCATTCGGTGCAAGAAGGCACGAACCTGGGGGCCACCCGGTGGACAAACGAAGGACTCGTCTCCTGACGCGAGGTTCTCTCGTTGTTTTGGGTTTGCTGCTGTTGGCTGGAGGGTTGGGGTGGTGCGCCGCGCTGGAGAGGGCCCCGTACTCAGAAACGCTCCCAGTCGCAGAAGAGGACACGGCCGAATCGGTCGCTCCCGAAACGCCTGACCCGGCCAGCGCACTTCGGCCTGCCGCGGTTGGGCCGAGCGGCTATGAGTATTACGTAACCGGCGACCCGGCGGACGTCACGGCTCCCACGCGCCCCGGACTCGTGCTGATGGGGGGCGGCGCCGATATCGACGAGTGCTTCCGTTGGATGATCGAGCGTTCGGGCGGCGGCGATTTTTTGGTGCTCAGGACCAGCGGCACGGATGCTTATGATCCGTATATCTATGAGATGAGCACTCGGGCAGGCACCAAGCCCCATTCCGTCGCGACCTTGATCGTTCATTCGCGCCAAGCCGCGTCCGATCCGTTCGTGCTCGCCGCCATCGCGCATGCCGAAGCGCTGTGGATCGCCGGAGGCGACCAGACAAAGCACGTCCGCTGCTGGAAAGGAACGCCGCTGCTGGCGGCCATTGAAGCGGCGGTTGCCCGCGGGGTCCCCCTGGGAGGCACGAGCGCGGGGCTCGACGTCTTGGGTGAGTTCATCTTCTCGGGCGAAAACGATGCGGACACGATGCAGGACCTCAGTTCCGGCGAGGCCTTGGCGAACCCCTTTCACCCTCGCATCACCCTGGTGCGAGATTTCCTCAACTTGCCGCACCTGGCAGGCGTTCTTTTCGAGAGCCATTTTGTGCAGCGCGACCGCATGGGGCGGCTCGTCGCCTTCCTGGGACGAATCCTGGACAACGGTTGGGCCAACGAGGCACGAGGAATCGGCATCCAGGGCCGAACCGCGCTGATCGTCGAACCGGATGGCTTGGCCACCGTGGTCTGCGGCCCCGATGCGATCGCACCGGCCGCCTACTTTCTGAGGATGTCGAGAGAATCGACAGTGTGTCGCGCCGGACAGCCCCTCACGGCACGTGAGGTTTCTGTGGACCAGGTTCGACCAGGGGATACCTTCAGTCTTCGGACGTGGTCGGGGCCGCGGGTGGTTTCGTTCGGGCTGGCCGCGAGCCAAGGAAGTCTCCAGTCCCCTCAGGGGACCGTTTACGCCCCATAGCGGATCGCGTTTCGGGATAAACGCGTTGGCCGCTGACAGCTTCCCGAATTCTCCGGGCGCTGACGCGGCCCGGCTCGCCTGATGAAAGCACTTCTCAAGAAGCGCGCCAGTCCTGGCGTGTGGAAGCAAGAAACCGCTCTGCGCCTCGGATAGTCTCCGACGGTACAATCCGACGCTGGGGGAACCAGCCGATGAGCCGCAACACACCGAAACGCCGCTGGTTGCAGTTCAGCCTGCGGGGCGTGCTCGTCTTGACGCTGGCCGTGGCGCTGTGGCTGGGCTACGAGGTGCACCAAGCCCGCCGCGTCGAGCAAACCGTCGCGGCACTTCAAGAGCTCGACGGCAATGCCGAATGCGAACTCACCGGCTGGAGCCTGCTGCGGCTGTGCCGCGTGCCCGGCTATGGCCGGCAGATTGTTCGGGTTGACATTCCGGGTAGCGCGGCGGAGCAAGTGATCGAACTGCTGCGCGGTTCGTCTGGGCTGCGCGAAGTGCAGGTAACTTACGATGGGACGTTCGATCCGGCACCGAGTTGGAAGGCGCTGCTGGGTTCGTTGCCGAACGTCTCCGTATCGCCCGCGGCGGAGGAAGCGAGCGACTGCGAATCCAGGATCGCGTCCAAAGCGCTGGAAACGTATTCAGCCGCCGACGTTAAGTGTTTGTTCCAGGAAACGCGGCGGATCAGGGCCTGGCATGGGGAGCTCATACCAACGCGTCATTACCGGATTGTGCGCCTTCCGGACGACTCGCTGGCGGAGATTCTAATCGGCAGCGAAATGTTGGATGTAATAAACGCGACCTTTTTCGCCGTTTTGGTTGTGGACGATAGGTGCGTGGGCATACGTGGGTTTTTCACACCGTATGACATGCCCCTCGGAACATTGCTAGAGGATATCGACGGTGACGAGGCCGCGGAACTGGGGTTCGAATGGACGGACAAGCTGACAAAGCACTCGTACATGCGCCAGCTCCGCGGCGATTCGCGCGATTGGCTCGGCGTCTACAAGATCGAGCGCGACGGGTTCAAGTCGCTGCTGCCCGAGGACATGTCGGACTTGCCTGAGGGCAGTTCGCTTAATCGAGAACGACGCATCGAGTGGCGAACGAGCCCCAATTTGACGGCGCCCGACGTGCCGGAATCGCGAATAGAGCCACCAACGGATGCCGAATCGGCGTTACCCCCTCCCCGGCCGCCCGCGTCGTCGCGGTCTCTCCTCCCTGACTCCGGGCGCTGACGCGGCCCGGCTCGCCTGATGAAAGCACTTGTCAAAAAACACGCCAGCCCCGGCCTGTGGATGGAAGACGTGCCGGTCCCGGCGATCGGCCCCAACGACGTTCTGATCCGCATCCGCAAGACGGCCATCTGCGGCACTGACGTGCATATCTACGACTGGGACCCTTGGGCCCAGAAGACCGTGCCGGTGCCGATGGTCACCGGGCACGAGTACGTCGGCGTGATCGAGAAGGTCGGCGACGAGGTGGCTGATTACAAGCCGGGCGAGCGGGTCACCGGCGAAGGGCACATCACCTGCGGCTACTGCCGCAACTGCCGGGCCGGCCGCCGCCACCTGTGCCGCAACACGCAGGGGGTCGGCGTCAACCGGCCGGGCTGCTTCGGCGAGTTCCTCAGCCTGCCGGCCTCGAACGTCTTTCGGCTGCCCAAGGACATCCCCGACGACCTGGCGGCCATCTTCGACCCCTTCGGCAACGCCACGCACACCGCCCTGTCGTTCGACATGGTCGGCGAAGACGTGCTGATCACCGGCGCCGGTCCAATTGGATTGATGGCCGCGGCCATCGCGCGCCACGTCGGTGCCCGCTACGTCACGATCACCGATGTGAACCCCTACCGACTGAAGCTGGCCGAGAAGATGGGTGTCACGCGGGCCGTCAACCCGCGCGAGAAGACCTTGCGCGACGTGATGCGCGAGCTGGGCATGACCGAAGGCTTCGACGTCGGCCTGGAGATGTCCGGCAACCCGCAGGCCTTCCAGTCGATGCTCGAGACGATGAACAACGGCGGCCGCGTGGCCATCCTGGGCATCTTCCCCAAGCCGGTGGAGATCGACTGGAGCCAGGTGATCTTCAAGGGCCTGCACCTCAAAGGCATCTACGGCCGCGAAATGTTCGAGACCTGGTACAAGATGACCACCATGCTGCAAAGCGGCCTGGACATCTCGCCGGTGATCACCCACCGCCTGAAGATCGACGACTACGAAGAGGGCTTCCGCGTGATGAAAGCGGGGCAGAGCGGGAAGGTGATTCTGGAGTGGTAGAGGGACGGCAGACGGACTTTAATAGACTTGGTGTTGCGGCGCTGAGAGTGTGGGAGGAGAGGGTCATGACGTACCGCGGTCACGTAAAGAACGGAGTGGTGGTGCTTGACGATCCCGTGGCGCTGCCGGAGGGGTGCAAAGTTGCCGTGGTTCTAACGCCGGCAACTGAAGGCGCTGGCGAAAACGGCACACCGACCCTCTTCGATCAGTTGGCCGCCGTCATTGGTAAGGGGCCAACAGTTGCCGAGCGACTTGGCCGCCAATCACGACCACTATTTGCACGGGCTGCCGAAGAAATGACGACGCTAGGCGTCTGAATTTTACCGCGGGTCAGCCGGCGTCCGCAAATGTCCGTCGCGTCACGGCTCTTGGGTGTCCGAAAGCAGCTCCTATGGATCGCGAAACGGGCATCCGCCTCTGGCGCGTCGGCAACGTCCTCTCCTGCGTGGGCGTCGTGCAGTTCCTCGCCCTGACCGCCCTGGCCATGTGCTGCTATTCCGGCGGGACGATGCAGAACCACCGCGCCGCGGGCTATTCGTTCTACGACAACTTCCTGAGCGACCTGGGTCGGCTCACTTCGTGGTCTGGCACGGCCAATTGGGCCGCCATGTTGCTCTTCAACGGCTCGCTGGCACTGCTCGCGATTTCGCTCCTCCCCTTCTTCTGGTTCCTGCGGCTGCACGCGCCCGATCGGGCCGGGCTGTTGCGCATCGCCGCCGGGCTGGGCTTCGTATCCACACTGGCGCTGATCGGGATTGGGCTGACGCCGTACGATCTCGTGAATCGCCAGCACAACACGGTCTTGGCCGTTTGGCTGACGACTTCGCTCGTGGCCGTGAGCCTGCACGCGGTCGCGCTGGCGAACAGCCGCGAAACGCCCCAGTGGTATGCGCTCTTCAGCATGCTGGTGGCCGTGCTGCTGGCGGCCTATGCGTGTCTGGCGTTTTCGGCACTGGGGCTGCGGCCCACGAGACTCGATCACGGGCCTCCTGAACCAGGACAGGGGAACCCTGTCACGCACGGACTGGTGCGGTTCATCTTCGGTGGTTCCAACATCAGTCAGGCGGCCACGGCACAGAAGTACGTCGTCCTGGCCGACCTGGCTTGGTTCTTCGTCTTTAGCTGGCGCACGGCCCGCTCCGAGGCGCTCCGGCCAGACGAGCGCTCGCTCGATTTGCAGCAGGCGGCCGAGGATTACTTGCGGCGGATGACAGGCCAGGCGGAGGAGGATGACAAGCCTGCCAAGAAATAGCGGCCATTCCCGCGGATACCGTTTACGATTGCCCTACCTCGGAGACACGCAGCCAGCATCCGGTCTGATCGCCCGCATCCATGAATGTCCGCCGCGTCCAGCGTTTCTTGGACCTCTTGCGTCTCTTGCAGTCGGTTCATGGGTACGACGTGGCGGCGATGGCCGTGGAATGCGGCGTCAGCCGCCGCACGGTGTTCCGCGACCTCAAGCTGTTGAAGCTGGCCGGGCTGCCGGTGGAATTCGACGAGGCCAGCCATCGGTATCGTTCGAGCGGCACGACGGTGCTGCCGCCGCTGAACTTCACGGCCCAGGAGGCGCTGGCGCTGCTCGTGCTGTGTCACCAGTCGGGCGATCACGCAGGGGCGCCCTTTCAGCGGGCGGCGGCCAGCGCGGCGGTCAAGCTGGAGAGCAACTTGCCCGGCCGGCTGCGCGACGAGCTGTACGGCTTTGCCGACGCGGTGAGCCTCGCGCCGCGGCCTCGCGCCTTGCAGCCGGGGCACGAGACGACGTACCAAAGCCTGATCCACGCCGCCGGGCGGCGGCGCTGCGTGCGGCTATGGTACGACAGCGTGAGCGAGGGCCAGATCGGCACCAGGCTCAGCCCTTATCGGTTGCTCTTCAGCCGGCACGCCTGGTATGTGAT
>JBGQHD010000117.1:0-9416 GCA_041497795.1 Planctomycetia bacterium | reverse complement strand
GGTCTCGCTGGCAGCGAGACCCAGGTGTCGCGCTCCTTCTCCGTCGTGATCGAGGCCGCCGACCAGGCCGCCAGCACCAGCAGGCCCAGCGAAGCGAGCACGACGGCCAACGCGTTGGCGGTCCCCAGGTAGACCTCGACGAACTGACGACTCCCCCCAAAGTAGTTCGCATACTGCATGGTTTGCGCCGTCATCCAGATGGTCAGGGCCACGATGGCGCCCACCATCAGCAGCATGGCGATGCGCCCGGTCCAGACGTTCTGGCCGCGCGTCCGGCCGACGTGCATCTCTTTCCAGAGCAGCGGCCTAGCGCCGATCGGCCGCCGCGCTCGGGTCCGCGGGCCCTGCCGCGACGGGCTGGGCACCTCGAACGACTTCAGATGCCGGCGGCGCACGGCGGCCACCGCCGGCACCAGGCACAGCACGCCCACCGCGCCGTGGTACAGCGCCAGCTTGCCGATCCCGCCCCAGTCTTGCGGCTTAGTGAAGGGGGCGAAGATTCTGGTAATCCCCACCAACGGGTTCGCGTCCAGCAGCTCGTCGGTGATCGGGCCAAGCACCTCCCGCATGGACGCCGACGCGCCCGGCCCAAGGAGCATGCCCGAGACGATCAGCGGCAGCACGAGCGCCGCCACCAGCAGCACATAGGCACGGACCACCGCGTCGCGCGAGCGCTTCGTCGCCACCGAGACGGCGATGCTCACCGCCGCCAGGACCAGCGTGGTGGAGAGCGTGATCGCCAGGGCCATGTACAGCCACTGCGGCTCGATGCCGCCCAGCAGCATGGCGATCGACAAGATCGGCATGCCCGCCGCCACCAGGCACAGCGCCACCACCAGCCGTGCCGCCAGCTTGCCCAGCACGATCTCGTGGTTTGAGAGGTCGGTGGCGAAGAGGTACTCGATGGTCCGCCGTTCCCGCTCCAGCGAGATCGTGCCGGCGGTCAGCGCCGGCGTGAACAGCAGCACCACCACGATCTGCGTGAAAGCGAAATAGGCGAAGAAGTTCCGGGCGAACTCGGCCATGCGGCTCAGCGGCACGACGGCCCCCGGCGCGCCGGGCAGGTGCGACTGGTAGGCCATCACCAGCACGAACGCCAGAAACGCCGCGCACCCCACGCGGAGCACCAGATACCGCGCGCGGCGGGCCGTGGTCACCAGCTCGACGGAGAAGATCGGCCCGAACAGCATGGCGGCGATCCTGATCACTGGCACTGCTTCAGCAGCTCGAGGAAGCGCGCTTTGAGCTCCGCCCCGCCCAGCTCGGCGTATAGCACCTGCGTCGTCTTGATGGTCTGGGCCGCTCGGCCGCGATCGCCCAGGCGGAAGTGCGCGAGCGCGACGTGGTACTTCGCCCGGAACCACCGCGGCGTGCCGTCGCGGCTGTTGCGGTCGATCTCGCGCCATTTGGCCAGGGCGGCGTCGAGCGCCGGGCGGTCGCCGACCTCCAAGAGCGCGAGTCCATACGCCTCTTGAATTTCACCGTCCTTGGGATAGGCCCTGGCCAGCTTGGCGAACATCTCCGCCGCGGTCTTGGCGTCGCCGCCGGCGGCCACGGCGTGAGCCGATAGGACGTCCAGTTTCTTGCGGCTGGCGTCACCCAGGTCGTTGCGGCGCCGAGAGAGGGCCTCGACGATCGGCGCTTGCAGCTTGCCGAGCGGGCGCCGATCGTCCGCGGCCGCGGCTCGGGCGAGGTCGGCCAAGCGCCGCAGCACGTCGAGCTGGGTCGCCGGCGCCGTGGCCAGCACGTCCTTCACCAGCTCCGCCGCCTTGTCGTGCTGCCGCTGGCCGGCCAAGGCCACGATCAGCAGGCACTGCGCCGAGGGCTTCCAATCGACCGAAGGGGCCGGCTGGCCGTCGAGGGCCGCCTGCAGGATTTGCCCCGCGCGGCCGAACGTCTTGGCGTCCTCGCTCGCATCGCCGGTCAGGTGATCCAATCGAAAGCGGCAGGCGGCCAGGGCGGCGCTGCGCTCGGCCGGGCTCCAGCGTTCGGGCCACGTTGGCGGCTCTCCGCGCAGCACGAGCCGCTCGAAGTATCCGGCCGCCTCGCTGGCCACCTTGAGCGTCGGCTTGCCCTCGGCGCGCAGCTCGGCGAGGAGCGATTCGTAGCTGCGGGCGATCGCGGGCACGGCCGCGGCAAACCGCTCGTGATCGGCCGCGATGTCGCGATAGGTCGCAATCGCATCGCTCCAGCGACGCTGGAACTCGTAACATTGGCCCAATTGCCAACGGGCATGGTTGGCGGTGCTTTCCTTGGGCCACGTCTGCAAGTGCTCCCGCAGCAGCGACGTGTACTCGTCGAGGTTGATCGGCTGCCGCTGGCGCGCTTCTTGACCGGCGTTGAACGCGGCCAGCAGGTGGGCCTCGCCGGCCTTGGCGTGCTTGGGCTGATCGAGCGCGAGCTGGCGGTATCGCTGCTTCGCCTCGGCGTGGTGCTGCTGCTCGTGCTCGATCGTGGCCGCCGTGTAAGCCAGGTCGAAGGCCTTGTCCGCCTGCTTCTGCTGCCGAGCCAGCTTGGCGGCTTCATCATAGGTGCGGACGGCGTCGGCCAGTTGCTTGCCGCGATAGTAGCCCTGAGCGGCGCGGACCAGCACGGCCAGGTCGCCGCTCAAGCCGGCATCGGAAATGACGCTGGCCAAGAGGGCCTCCGCGCGGCGCGACCAATAAGGCGCGTACTCTCGATCGATCGTCTGCACGACCTCGGCCGCGCGGGCCTGCGCGGCGTCGGCCGCCGCCTTGTCGCGGGAGCGCGTGGCGGCCCGCCAGGCGGCCAGGTAGGTTTCGAGCTGGGCGATGTCCAGCTCTGGCTCCGTGAAGGTGTCGATCCGCCGGCCGGCTTGGACCTGCTTGACGGCCTCGTCCGTCCGTCCCTGGCTGAGGTGCAGACGGATGCGTTCCGCTTGGGCCCCCAGCGCGATCGCGGGGGGCGGCTGCTGGCCGTCGAGCGCGGTCAGGCGGCGCTCGGCCTCCGCGTATTGCTTCATCAGCCGCAGGCAGGTGATTTCTTCGACCCGCGCCTGCCAGGCCAGCGGATCGACCGTCGCCAGGCCGGCCAGCCCGCCGAACAGTTCCAGCGCCTGCCGCAGCGCATTGTCGCGGTCGGCGCTCTCGTCGGCGTAGGAGAGACCCTGGTTGCGATAAGCCCGGGCCAACTGGTATTTCAGGTACCTTTCCAGCGAGAGCAGCTCGGTCCGCGTGGGCTCGCCGGGCGTCTCGCGGTGCTCGCGCAGGGCCTGGGCCAGCTCGTCGGCCTGGCCGCGTAGCGATTTGATCGCCGCGCGAAGATATTCCTGGCATTGGGCGATGAGCGGCTTGGCGTCGCCGGTGACCTCGGCCCGCTGCCGCCACAGCTCGCCGCGCGCCAACGACACGACGGCCCCCTGCACGCGGACGACGAGCCGCCAGTTGCTCTGCGGAAACTCCTTGGCGAAGTCGTCGGTCGCGGCGAAGGACTTGGTCCACATCGCGTCGGTCTGATCCGGCGGCAACGACCGGGCGTGATCGACGAGGGTCTGCGAGAGATGGACGACCAGGTCGGCCCGCTCGGCCAAGGGGAGCTTGGCGTCGGCGAGGCGCTTCTGGCAAAACGTCTCGGCCAGGCGATAGAGTTGCCTTTCGCGCAGGCCCTGCACGTACTGGCCGTCGGACGAGCCTTGGGCGGCAGCGGCGCCGCAGCAGCAGAGCGTGAGAGCCAACAGGGCGGTCAGTCCAACTTTCCAACCCTGAAAGGGTTGAATTCCATAGCCCAGGGTCGCCGCGCCAGCGGCGCACCCTGGGCTTTGGGGTTTAACGCTTTCAGCGTTGACGTTCACAACGAGCCTCGTCACATGCAACGCTCAGATACTTTGACCCTGTCATGTCCGTTCGCCTACTTGGTCCGCGTCTTGGCTTCCTCCGCGTCGCGCGTTTCCGCATAGCTGGCGGTCAGCTCGCGCTTGAGCCGGGCGGCTTCGTCGGCCTTGCCCGCGCCCGCCAACAATTGGGCCGCATCGGCCAGGCACCGCGCGGCGAGGTTCCGCTCCTGGGGATACAGCACCGGCACGCGGAGAAGCGCCAGGGCGGCGTCCTCCGTCTGCTGCTGACGGGCCAGCGCGTTGCCGACCACATAATAGCCGCCGGCCCGCAGCCGCTCGGGGATCTTGTCCAGCTCTTCCTGCCACTGCGCGACTTTCGCCGACGATGCGGTTGTCATCTCAGATCGCCAAATCTGGGTCTTCGCGGGGCCGGCCAGGCGTGGATCCTTGTGAAAGCGGAGCGTTTGCAACTTGTCCAACGCCTGCGCACGATGGCGCGTCATCAGCAAGTGACTGGCCCCCAGCAATTGGGCCGCTGGCTGGTCGCTCCCCAGCCAAGAGAGCGCTTTGGTCTCCCCCGCCGGCGATAGCGGCCGCGACACCCAGGCCAACGGCAGCGCCTCGAAATAGGGCGTCTCCGGATCGTCGGCTAGCAGCGACAGGAAGCGGTCGCCGGCGACCTCGAACTGCTCGAGATGCCGGTCGCACCACACGATCTGGGCGACGAGCATCCGCTGCACCCAGGCCCGTGGCTCGGCCAGGCGAGCCTTCTGGTAGCGGTTGCGGGCCTCGGAGAAATCGTGCGCGGCGAAGAGCTTGTCCCCCTCGGCATGCACGGCCTGCTTGCGAAACTCGATCCGCCGCACCTGCTCGGCGGACACGGTGCGCGGCTGCCCTTCGACGCGAATCTCGAGCTGCTTCCCTTTGTAATCGAGCACCTCGCCCGTCAGGCGCGTCTCGCCGCGCGTGCGGGGATGGGAGAAGTAGACGATGTCCTGGGCACGAGCCAAGGGGTAGTCACTGTAGGCGCCTAGTAGCACGATGAAGAACGCGCAGCGGCACACGGCGGTGGGGCCGCAACTGACCATCGCGACGGTGTGGAATACCTGCGACATCTGGGTGGCCGACGTTGAACCGATGTCACGACGCGCGCGAGTCGACTCCGGCCATGAGTCCGGCAATCGACAAGTCCTCGTCAAGCTCCGGCCAGTGTAAGCTAACTCCGCCGCCGCCGATCTCGTATGCGTTACGCTGCTCCGGCGTGGCGCGACGGAGCGTGGGGAGCCATGCCAACGGCACGCCCAGCACGCGGCCATCGGAAAAGGTGACTCGCATCATGGCCTCGTCGAAGTCCACGTGCTTGGCCAAAGCCGTCTGGGGCACGAACGATCGCTCGTTTTTGGCTTTCTTCTTCGCCGGGCGTTTCGCTCTACGTGCCGAGGTGCTCATTCCACGCCTCCAAGAGATCGTCCTCATGCTCCTCAATCAGATCTTGTATCTCTCTTAGTTCGCGACCGTTGAACCCGTAGTTCACCGCCAACAGCACGGGAGATAACCAGAACTTGGCTTCGTCGCCGCCGGCTTTGACGTGAATGTGGGGCGGCTCTTGGCCTTCGTTGCTGAAGAAGAAGAAACGAAAGCGTCCAACTCGAAGAACGGTCGGCATGAGCTCACCGATCTCGGAATCATCGTCACTTCCGTTCCGAAAGCCCGCGCGAATCCACGTACAGGTACTTGCCGCCGTTCTGGCCGGCCAGCTTCACCATCCAGGGGACGCGCTCTTCGGCCCCCTCGCCGAACTTGATGGCGTGGATCGTGGTGCCGTAACTATCGCGGCTGAAGCTCGCCAGGTCCAAGTCCGAAAGTGAGATGTCTTCGCCGTCCGTGAGGAAATAGATCACGTCGGGATGAAAACTCACAGCCATCCGCAGGGCGCGCTCGAAGCCGTCGGTCGGCCCGTCGGCCGTGATCGACCCAATGAATCGTTCGGCCAGGCGCTTGGTGGGGTCGTCGGCGGTGAACGCCCGGCCGCCCAGCGGGCGGAAAACGTCCGCTTTGTCGTTGTAGAAGATGATGTGGAACTGGTTGGTGCGGGTCAGGTTCTTGATCGCCGACAGCAGCTCGGTCTTGGCCGCGGCCAAGCGGCCCGATTGGCTCATGCTGGCCGAGCGGTCGATGACGAACACAAAGCTGTTGCCTTGGTCTTCGACGAAGAACGCCGTCTTCACGCCGCGTCCCGATCCGGCGCGCGGCTGACTGCCGCCGCCGACCATCCCGTCCGTGCCCTTGCCGCTTCCCGGCCCCCTGCCCGAGGTGCCGGTGCCGTTGCCCGAATCGCCGTTGAACAGGCTCTCGCTGCCGCCCCCTCCAGCCGTGCCGCCGCCGGGGCCGGCGCCTGCCAGCACGACGCTTGGCTTCACGCCCGGCGCGCCGCCCAGCACGGTTTCGACGAAGACCGATTCGGGCACCGAGGGGCGGGCGCCTTCTTCTTGGCCATCGCCCGGCGAGTCGTAGTATTCCCCGGGAACACCCTCCATGAACCTGCCAGTCAGCTCGCCCCCGTCGCCGACAATGCCGCGCGATCCTCTTGCGTGCCAAGCCACAGCCAGAGCCAGGCAGAGTGCCAGATGCACCACCAGCGACGCCAGCCAAGAGGGAAGCAGCCAGCGACGCTGGGCAACGGGGGGCGCTTCGCTGGGGGTCTGGTTCACCATGAACGGCTCACACACGAGGACCGCGATGCGCAGTAGCGCAGCGGCAGCAGTGTCGGCGCAGCTATCGCCCACTAAACAGCCACGCTGATTCTAAGCCAAAGCGCTGCTTGGTTCAACGTCGGCCAGAAGCCGTGTGTGTCCGCGGATTCTGGCGGCGTTAATTTCTTTCAGGGTCGAGGGTTGGCCAATAACGAACATCCAACATCGAACGTCCAACCTCGAACTCAGAGTGGCGGGGGACTCGCTACTTCTTCCCCAGCGCCCGCTGCCGGCCGAAGAACTGCGTGAGGATTTCGCCGCAGGGAAGGGCCAGCACGCCCGGGATGACCTGGCAGCGGTGGTTCAGCCGCGCGTCGCTGAGCAATTGATAGAGCGAATTCACCGCCCCGGCCTTGGGGTCGGTCGCGCCGTAGACCACGAGCGGCAGCCGGGCCTGGAGGATCGCCCCGGCGCACATCGGGCAGGGCTCGAGGGTGACGTAGAGCGTACACCCTTCGAGCCGCCAATCGCGCAGCGACTCGGCCGCTTGCGTGATGGCGATCATCTCGGCGTGGGCCGTGGGGTCGCGGAGCATCTCGCGCTGGTTGTGGGCCGCGGCGATCACCCGCTCCCCGCGCACGATCACGGCCCCCACCGGCACCTCGTCAGCCGCCAGCGCGGCCTGGGCCTGCTCCAGGGCCAGGCGCATGAAACGCTCGTGCATGGGGTGGTCTTTCGTCTAAATGACTGGGCCAAGGTCGAGTTCCTTCCCGTCGTATTCGTACTCGAAAGGGCTCCCGAGAACGAGAACGAGCAGGACCGAACGCTGGCTCGACTTCTCGCCGTCCACGTTGCTCCGCTATCCCCGACTGCTTCGCTGGCGCCGCGCGAGCCGGTGGCCCCGTGGGACGGCAAGCCCGGACTATTCGTTCAATCTCCTCCCCATGCCGCACCGATGACTGGTAGTGGACTGCGCGGCGCGACCGACACATGGGCCGGCCAAGCCGGATGGCGCCGCGGTCACACGTCGATCGCTTGCATCCACACGACGGATTCCACACTCGGAGAGATTTGGCATGTTGCGCCGGACCATCTTTGCCCTGCTGTTGACGGGCGGCCTGCTGGCGGTGTCGCCGCGCGGCGCCCAGGCCCAATACCCCGGCGGCCAAAACCCCGGCGGGGTGGTCTCCCCCGACCGCAACACCTACGGCTACCAATGGGGCCACGCCTTCAGCAACCGCGACTACGAGCGGTTCTACCACTATCCGTACGTCTATTACCCCCAGAACTTCTACGGCAACGAGTACTTCCGCAGCCGCAACGACCTGTATTACCGCTATCCGCCCGAGATGCAGATTCCGGTCTACAACCGCAGTTGGTTCAATTACTACCCCCAGTACCGGAAGTTCCACAAGGGGAACCACTTCGTGACCGACGTGTTCTAACGCGTGGCGTAAGGCGGACACTCTTGTCCGCCGTCGCCGATTGCCACCGGGGTCGTGATCCGCGTCGATTACACGGAACAGCGGACACGGCGGACAGGAGTGTCCGCCTTACGTCGGTCAGTGCTTCGCCAGCGCGATCATCAGCAGGTCCACGACGAAGAGGATCACGATCAGGATCTCGAGCCACACCATGCGGCGGTTGTTGACGTCGGCGTTGGCCACGGAATACAGCTCGTCGAGTTGGCTCAGGCGGTCCTCGACGCTCTGCCGCCACTCGTTGAGGTGAAACCGCTCGCGGGCGCCGAGGTACACGCGGGCCAGGTACCAGTCGCCGAAGAACTTGCTGATGTGCGTCACCTCGTCGTTGAGCTTCGTCACATCGACCCGCAGCAGCCGCAAAGTGCCAAGCAAACCGGCGCGCACGCCCAACAGGCCGAAGCGGCGTTTCTTCAGATCGCCATAAGCCCGGTCCAGGTAGCGGTCGAGCCGCTGATCCATCATGCGATACTCTTCTAACTGCAGGTTGGCCAGCTCCAGCACGTACAGCTCGTCGTCCACGTAGCCGGTCAGATCGATGACGAGCGCCGCGTCCCAGTCGATGACCACCACGTCCCGGTTCGAGTACGTCCGCTGGATGCGGAGCACCTCCTCCACCTGGGCCGCGCTCAGGCCGTCGGGGCCGCTCTCGGCCAACAGCTCGGCCACGGCCTGGCGGTTGTCGGCCAGCCAGCGGTTGGCGTCGCCGGCGCCGCCGACGTCGGTCAGGCAAAACACCGTGTAGGCTTCCGGCTCCGAGGGGCCGCCGGGCTGGACCATCGCCTCGCGGAGGCCCTGGCAGGCCTGGTCGCACAGCTCGCGGGCCACGAGGTCCAGCGTCCGGCCGTCCTCCAGCACGCCGCGATGGAGCGGCAGCAGGTCGCCCAGCCCGCCCACCTCGACGGGCACTCGCAGCGCAATCGAGACCACGCCGACGCTGTAGACCCGGATCAGCGGCCGCACGGCCTGGCCGCCCAGCGAGGCCTTCAGCGGCGGCAATTCGATGGCCAGTGGCTTGTACAGCGGCATGTCGCGCGGCGACGTATGGTCGGTGCGGATTTCCAGCGGAAAGGGCCGCTTGGCGAGGATCTCGTTGACCTTGTCCGGGACGATCTCGCCGGCCACGTCAAAGGCGTAGAGGTAGACGACTTCGCCTTTCATGGTTGGCTCCTGATCCTGGGTGCTAAGGACGAGCACCATTCTAGGGGTCTGTCCGCGATCTCGCAGGCCGTAAGGCGGACACTCTTGTCCGCCAAGCCGGGTTTCGCCGCGTAACCAGGCGAACGACTGTTCCGGAACGTCCAACGTCGAACGTCCAACTTCCAACGTCGAACTGTACTGTTCAAGGTTGGACGTTGGGCGTTCGACGTTGGACGTTCGGACCCCGTGCTTCGCCGCTGTTCGTGCGACGGCGGACAGGATTGTCCGCCTTACGGCCGCGCTAAGCCT
>JBGQHD010000116.1:0-9462 GCA_041497795.1 Planctomycetia bacterium | reverse complement strand
AGACCTTCTTTCGCCGACGGCACGCTTCCTCAATCACTTCATGAGCCGGGCGAACGTATGCCTTCAATCGCTCAACGTCTCTCGCTAGGACAACGTCATTACCCCCTCGATCAAGAATTCGCCGCGCTGTAGCAGCGCCCACGCCTTGTCCCGTGGAGCCGATTGACTTGACGTTGCCTACCTCCTTCGCGATGTCCGCCTCGGAAATCGTCATCACCTGTGGATCAATCGTTAGGCGCCGATGATCCAATTGGCAGTCGGCAATCTCGCGCCATAGCGTCTCGACGTTCACGACTGCTCCGGCCGCAATCACGATCTGGGCAAGGGACGCTCTTGTCCCTGAGGGAAGCGAATGGAAAGTGAAGGGTTCTGGCTCCTCGTACACCTTATGGCCGGCGTTCGGGCCACCCACGCGGACGAGCACGTCGTATTCGGCAGCAAGGTGCGCGGCAACCTGTCCCTTCCCTTCGCTGCCGTATTGTCCACCGACCAACACATCGACGACTCTTTCGTACCCCCGCCCGTAAAGTCCCAGATGGCAAGCGGCTCGAACAAGCACGTCCAATTCGGTGTTTCTGCTCGTGTCAACGACGATATCCGCTTTGGACCCGAGTTTTGGCACCTCGCGTTCCGTCTGATTCTTCAGAACGTCTTCATAGGACTCGAATTCCTTAATGCTCCTCGACTTACGCTTCTCGTATCGACTAGCTAGCGCTGCCTGGGGAGCTTCGAGATGAATGTGCTTGACCTTGCGACCAAACCCACGCCGGACAGCGTCAATCTGCCCCTGGATTCGCACGGCATCGATGACGATCAGCGCATCGGCAGCCTCCGTTCGAATGAGCTTGTCGAGTTCCGCGACGACCCATTCACCACCGGTCTTCCTATCGAGTTCCTCACCAAGTTCCTGCAACGATCGGCGATCCAAGGCGACATCAGGCTTGACCGCTTTCAAGAATTGCCAAGTCTTGGCAACATGGAAGCCGAATCGCCCTTCTAAGTGGGACGCAAGCGTACTCTTGCCGGACGCGACCGCTCCCGAGAGCACTACGACCAAGCTCGCCATGCAATACCCCTAATCACTCAGCTTCAAGGGATCCAAAGAGAGTGCGCTCCCTATCAGACCGTTCCCAGCGGCTCCTTTCAGACGGAGGGTCATAAACCGTAACTGCGATCCCGTGTCGGCACAAGTGCTGGTCGATCAATTCAGCGACTATCGACCAACTGCCGCCGGCCTGTCCGCAGCCAATCCTCGGCATATGCAGAGTTGCCGAAAGTTCAATGGCCACCGTCACCAAGCCTCGTAGGCAAGCGTCCAAAGCGCGGTAACGAATTCGCGGCCTCGGTGATGGCCCATATCCCTGTTGTGCCACCATGTGGAAAAGCGACAGTTCGTCATCGACTCGGAAGAGGCGATGGCTTCCCAAGCGGAGCCGCGATCGGTCTTCCTCAGTCCATGCAACAAAGTCCGCCTGAGCTTCCGGCCACCGGTCTCTTACGACACGGGCAAAGCCAGCTCCCCATCGTGGAGTGGCGTCGTTAACAATGTGAGCAACGATGTTATGGCCGTTACCCCGCGGCTCCGTCGCGTCGCCTATCAAATACGCAATGCTGGGCAAGGACAATGGCCGCGGCTTCAAAGGCGACACGATGCCAACGATCCGCGGCTCTTGCTTCCCCGGATATGGAGGAACCGCAACGCACTCGATGTGCATTTCTCCCATGGTCTCATGCCAAGTCTCATTACCCTTGGCCGTGAACCCGATAGCACGGCACTCGTTGACGACGCTGTGCGATGAAAGACGAAAGCCACTTTGCAGACGGACGTCCCAGGCCCTCGATGATCGAAGATAATCAACACTCGGCGAAGCGGAACCGACGGACTCCCGCGAAGCTGCAAACACGGCGCAAGGAACCCTGGTCAACTTCACAACCCTCAACAACACGGCTTCCGCCGAAACTTGGAACTTCTCGCGCAACCTCAAAAGAAGATCGATTGAAAGATCCCCTTCGCCAATCTCTGGGAAACTGCCCAACGGCATGAGTAGCTCGGCAGCACCGACATTGCAGAGCATCTCCAACTGCCAATCATCGCCAACCATGTGATGCTGGGCAGCACGAGTGTGGACACGCTCCCTGCAATCGGGAAACAACGTGTGCGATATCTCGTGGGCTATTGAAAAGCGAATGCGCGCCGGTGGTTGGTGCGGGTTATATTCGATGCGAAAATGATTTCGGGCAATCGGCACCAGTCGCGCATCGCGAATCGAATCGCGCGGCATCACCGCAAGCCCAAGGATCTGGGCGAGTTCGAAAGTGTCAAAGGGCGGTCCTTTCCATCCGTGTTCGACCGCGTCGAGAACGAGCGCATTGGCGCGTTCAACGATTTCCGTGATCGGGTCGCGCGCATCCGCGAACGCCAGGACCGACGGATGCGTCCAAAACCCGGTCTTTTTAGAGGTCACGGTATGCCCCAATCGCGTATCAAATGGTCAGTCCGGTGCCGACGTAGAGCGGAGGATGGGCAGTATGGCGGAGCATTCTACCCGATTCACGCGATCGCGCCACGCCGGTGCGAGGTTGGCGGCTCACGACGCCTCCACGTTCTCCCGCACCACGGCTGCGGCGGCAGGTACGACGTCGATTAACTTCTCGCGCTTGCCGTGCGGCGTGCCGACGATGTTGCCGGCCACCAGGTTGTGCCGGCTCTTGCCGCGGATGCGGATCACCGCGCGCACCGTGGGCGTCGGCCGCTGATCGATGACGTTGTTGCCGGTGATGCGGCAGCGCTCGCAGTCCACAAGCTCGATGCCGCGGACCTGCGGGCTCATGATCTGGCAGTCGGTGACGGCTGCCTGACGAAGCACTAGGCTTTGTCGGAAAACCCACACTAGCCCGACGCGCAAGCGAGGGAGAACGACCGTTTCCCTCGCTTGCGCGTCGGGCTAGTGTCGCGGCCGGGAGTTTTCTGACGTGGCACTAGAACTCCTCAATTCCATCGGGGGAGACTCCCAGCGTCTGGGCGATGATTGCCAGAGTTTTTCCCTGGGGTTTCGCGACTTCGCCTCTTTCGATGCGGGCAATGGTCTTGGAACACGACTGTTTTCGGCGGCAGGCCTGGGGCATTCTGCGCCAGGCACCCCGCCGAATGCCGCTCGACAACTGACAAGGACACGGGTGGCTGCATTGCCGGCTCGTAGCTGAACTCGCCAGAGTTCAGGCTCGCCGGTTCAGGCTCCCCCGAAGTCTGGCGACTTCGGCTACCAGAGTTCAAGTCCCGCCGGAGTTCCATCTCCCCGAAGTCTGGCGACTTCGGCTACCTGGCGCGGTCGCTGTTTCTGCATATCCTCAACCGGGACAGGGCGTTAGAATATCGGCGGCCAGGATACGAGTGCGTCGGCGGACGAGCGCGTCAGCGGACGATTGTTCATGTCTCATCCTCTGGAACAGCAGATCGCCCGCGTCCGCCGCAAGGTGCGGCTGCTGGTCTGGGTCCACGGGCTTTGCTGGCTGGCAGCCGCTACGCTGGCCGCGGCGCTGGCCTTGGGACTGCTCGACTATCTGTGCCACTTCAGCCTGCCGCTGCGAAAGATCTTCGCGGACCCAGGCATTCGCGTGATCTGCTCGCTGCTCGTGGCGGGCGTGTTCGCCTGGGCCGGCTATCGCTATGTGCTGCGCGGCGCCCGGGCACGGTTCGCCGACGTGGCCTTGGCGTCGCGGGTCGAGGGGCGTTTTCCCGACCTGCACGACCGGCTGACCAGCGCCGTGGAGTTCCTCCGCGAAAGCGAGGAGGACCCCCAAGCCGGCTCGCCAGAGCTGCGCCGGGCGGTGATCGCCCAGACCACGGCCGCGGTGGAGCAGCTTCAGCTTTCGCAGACGATGAATTATCGCCCCGCCGTCCGCGCCACCCTGGCGGTCGGGGGCGTGGTGCTCTTGGCGGCGACGATCGTATTGCTCAATCCATCGGCGGCGCAAACGGCGTTGGCCCGCCTCATCAATCCGTTGGGCGGTCCCGACTGGCTGCAAGAAACGCATCTGCGGTTTCAGGACGAGATCACGCGGGCCGCCACCGGGAAGCCGTTGGAGCTGGTCGTGCAAGTTGACCGGGGCGAATTGCTGCCCAGGGCGGTGCGGCTGTTCGTGCGCTTCGACGGCGAGACGGACGAGCACGACTTCGCCATGCGGCCGGTGGATGGCAAGATGGTCCACCGCTTCGCCTCGGTGACCCGGCCGCTGACCTATTGGGCCGAGGGGGGCGACGACCTCACGATGCGACAGCGGCCGATCCACCTGGAAGTGATCGAGCCGCCGGAGGTGCGGACACTGGCCATCGAGCTGCACCCGCCCACTTACACGCTGTGGCCGGCGGTGAAATCCGAAAAGCACATCCGCGCGCTCGAAGGCACGCGCGTCGCCTTCGAGGGGAGGGCCAGCAAGCCGCTCCAGTCGGCCACGCTCTGCTTTGCCGAGGCAGGCCGCGATGGGAGCAAGAACAACGACGGCAAAGAAGGCGGCAGCAACGAAGGCGGCAAGAGCGACGACGGCAAGGCCGTGCAGCAACTGCCGGCCGAGGTCGCCCCCGATGGCTATGGCTTTCGCCTAGCTGCCGATGCTCCGCAGCCGTTCCAAGTGTCGCGCAGCGGGCAGTATTGGTTTCGACTGGAGGATACCGAAGGCATCGTCGGCGACGACGCGCCCTACGAAATCCGCAGCGTGGCCGACTTGCCGCCGACGGTGGCCATCGACGAGCCTCGGCAGGATGCGGAATTCACGGCCGCCGCGGTCGTGCCGCTGCGGATCACGGCCAAAGACGACCTGGCCCTGCGGAGCGTGACGCTGCAAGTCACCAAGGCGGTGCGCGGCAGCGACGCCAGGCCGGCGACGCGCGAGATCGCGATCTGGGCGGCGGAAAAGCCGCCCGAGCAGCCGCACGGGCTGGCCACCGACAAGCTCGGCGACAGCCGGCCCTTCACGCACGAGCTGGCGCTGAAGGACCTCTTCAGCGACCTGGCTCCCGGCACACAGCTCACTCTGGTCTTCTCGGCCAGCGACTTCCGTCCGCAAACCGGCCAAAGCCCGGCGCTGCGGCTGACGATCATCACGCCCGATCAATTGGTGGAGCGCGTCTCGGAACGGCAGCGATCGATCCTCCAGAAGCTGTACGAAGTGCTCGTCACCGAGCGCACGGCCCGCAAAGAGCTGGGCGGCGTCGAGGCCCGCTTCGAGCAGATCAAACGGCTGGAGAAGATCGACCTGGACGGCCTGGAGCGCACGAAGCTCTCGCAAGACCGCGTGAACGACGCGCTCGGCAACGAGACCAACGGCGTCGCCGTGCAGATCGAGCGGTTGCTGGCGTATCTCCGCGACAACCGCGTGGACAGCACCGACATCGCCCGGCGAATGGGCGATCTGCTGGCCGAGGTTCGCCGGCTGCAGAAAGGCCCGTTGCCGGCTGTGGTCAACGAGCTGCGCGACGCGGGCAAGGCCGCGCAGTCGAAGCTCGAAACCAAGGCCCAGCAAGAGAAACTCGTCGGCGAGAGCCTCACCGGTGCCGGCAAGCATCAGGACGAGGTGATCGCCGCCCTGGAAGCGATTCTGAGCAACATGACCGAGTGGGACAGTTTCCACCGCTTCTCGCGCGAGATCGCCGGCCTGCGGCGGGAGCACGAGAGCATCGCCGGCGAGACCGCCAAGCTGGCCCCTGAAACGCTCACGAAGGACTTCAAGGACCTCACGCCGCAGCAGCAAGGGGAGCTGAAAAAGCTCGCCCGGCGGCAACAGGACCTGGCCCGCGAGTTCGACGCGATCGGGCAGCGGATGGAGAGCATGAAGGGCCAGCTTGCCGACAAAGACCCGCTGGCCGCCGGCGTGCTGGAGGACGCCCTGCACCACGCCCGCAGCCAGCGGGTGAGCAATGCCCTGCGGCAAGCGGCTGGCAACCTGGAGCAAAACCAGCTTGGCCAGGCGGGGCAGACGCAGCAGGCCGTGGACAACAGCCTGCGGGAGATGCTCGACATCCTGGCCAATCGCCGCGAGCAGAACCTCTCGCGGCTGGTGAAGAAGCTCCGTGAGGCGGAGCAAGAGCTGAAAGACCTCGCCAACCGCCAGAAGGGCTTGCAGAAAAAGATGGAGGCCGCGGCGGCCAACCCGGACGAGGCGCAGAGGCGCCGCGAGCTGAAGAAGTTAGCCGAGGAGCAGCGGCGGTTGCAGCAAGAGACCGACCGCCTGGCCCGCAAGCTGCAGCGGCTGCAGGCCGAGCAGGCCGGGTCGCACGCTTCGTCGGCCGCCGGTCAGATGGGCAAGGCCGGCGAGCAATCGCAGAAAGGCGACGCCGCCGGGGCGGAGAAAAACGCCGAGCAGGCGCTCAAGGACCTCGAACAGGCCGGAGAGGAGCTGGCCGAAGCGCGGCGCCAGGCTGAGTTGGACCTGGCACTGGAGCAGTTGGCCAAGATCAGCGACGCACTGGAGGGGCTGAAGAATCGGCAGCAGTCGCTCTCGTCCGAGACGCTGCGGCTGGATCAACTCGCCGCCAAGCAGCAACTCACCGACGGCCAAAAGGAGAGCGTGCGCAACTTATCGCGGCAGGAAGGGGTGGCGCGGCAGGATACGCTGGACCTGGGCGAGAAGCTCTCGGCCGCCGCCGTGTTTCAGGCCGCCCTCAAGGGAGCGGCCCGCGAGTTGGAGCTGGCAGCCGACCAGCTCCAGCAGCTCAAGACCGGCGTGCCGACCCAAACGGCGCAGCGGAACGCGCTGCGGCGGTTCGAGCAATTGCTCGAGGCCCTCAAGCTCGAGCCGGCCAACGACGGCAAGAAGAAGGAGAAAAAGGAGGGCGGTGGCGGCAAGGGGGGCGGCGGCAAGCAGCAGCCGATGCCCAAGGACGGCATCCCCGGCATCGCGCAGCTCAAGCTGCTCAAGATGATGCAACTGGAGCTGAACGAGCGCACCAAGGAGCTGGACACGCGCCTGGCCGGCCGCAAGCCGGAGGAGTTCACCGAGGTCGATCGGCGGGAGCGCGACCTAATCAGCCAGCAGCAAGGCGAAGTCGCCCGGCTGACGCTCAACCTGTCGCGGCCCGCCCAAGCGGGCGCAGAAGACGGGGCCGAGAAGCTGCCGGACTTTTCGCCCGACGCGCCGGATAAAAGGCTGGACAGCGACCCGCCCGGCGCGAAGAATCAAGGCGACAAGAAGCAAGGCAAGAAGGACAAGGACACCGCAGAGAGCGATTCACGGCCGCCGGCCAAAGAGCCGAGGCCCCCCGCGGCGAAGGAGCCATCCCCATGAACGTGCTGACCGCACTCCTGCTGACGAGCGCTTTGGCGGCCGGCGACCCCGGCCCGGCGGCAGGCGGCAAGTCGCCGCCGGGAGACGGTGCCGCCGCGAAGTCGAAATCGCTTGCCCCGGCTCGGCCGCAGCCGAAAAAGGCCGGCACGTCCGGGTCGCTCGATGACGATCTCTTCGGCGACCTGACCGGCGAGTTGTTCGAAGGCCTGGAAAAGCCCAAGCTCGACAAGCCCAAGCTCGACAAGCCCAAGCTCGGCCAGCAGCCTCCAACAGGCAAAGCGCCGGCCAAGACCGACGGCGACGCCAAGAAACCGCCGGCCGAGAAACCGACCCCGGGCAAGGCGGCCCCCAACGACCAGCCGCCGCCCGAGGAGTTCGGCCCCGGCGAAGACCTCGGCCAGGAGAGCAATCCCCTTTTGGACCTTGGCCAGCGGATGCGGCGCGCGCAATCGCTGATCTCCGAGGGGAGCACCGGCGATCCCACGCAGCGCCTCCAGGGCGACATCGTCAAGGACCTGGACAAGCTCATCAAAATCGCCAGCCAGACGTGACCGACGTGCAACAGCCGCAGTTCGCGGCAAGGTATGAAGAATCAGTCCAGCGTGGCCAAGTCGGGCCAGCCGAAGGACGGCAAGGGGTCGGGCGACTTCCGCCCTAACCCGCGGCCCAAAGACAGCCAAGAGGGTGTCCGCAAGGACAAAGTCAAAGAGGCCAAGACCGACGCCATGATCGCCGCCGAGAAAGAAGTCTGGGGCCTGCTGCCGGAGCGCGTGCAAGAGGCGATCCACAACGCCCAGTCGTCGAAGGTCATTTCCGAATACTCCACCGAGGTCAAGGACTACTTCACCCGCCTGGCCGAGATGTATCAGCAGCAGACCAGCGAGAAATGACGCCCGATTCCATTCGCGGCCGCCTTGCAAACACGATGGCCCAACGCTTGCGGTTTAACGAATACAGCCGTAGCCTTCCGTTGATTTCCCAATAGTCAGTTTCCCCCGGTGTCCTATGTCCGCTCTCAACCGGCGCCGGTTCCTCTCCCAAACCGCCCTGGCTGGCGGTGCCCTGGCCGGATACGCGCTGGCCCGCTGGCCGCGCCTGGCCGCCGCTGAAGACGTCGTCGATTCGACCGAGTGGATCAACGAGGCCACCGACGCGGCCATCAAGAAAGGACTCGATCACCTGGCCGAACGCCAGCAAGAGGACGGCGCCTTCGCCGGCGGCGGCTACAGCCGCAACGTGGCCGTCTGCGCCCTGTCGGGCATGGCCTTCATGGCTTCGGGCAGCACGCCCATGCGCGGACCGCACGGCCTCAACACGCGGCGCTGCGTCGATTACATCATGGCCAAAGCGACGGACAGCGGGCTGATCGTGGACGAGGGCTCCAGCAGCCACGGGCCGATGTACGAGCACGGCTTCGCCACGCTGTTCCTGGCCGAGGCCTACGGCATGACCATGCGCCGCGACATCCGCGAGAAGCTGGCCAAGGCCGTGCGGCTGATCGTCGAAACGCAAAACGATCAGGGCGGCTGGCGCTACCAGGCCCAAAAGAGCGAGGCCGACATCTCCGTCACCGTCTGCCAGATGATGGCCCTGCGGGCGGCCAAGAACGCCGGGCTGTTCGTGCCCAACGAGACCCGCGACCACTGCATCGAGTACGTCAAGAAGAGCCAGAACGACGACGGCGGCTTCATGTACATGGTGCACGGCGGGGCCAGCGCCTTCCCGCGCTCGGCCGCCGGCGTGGTCGCCCTGTATTCGGCCGGCTACTCCGGCCCGGAGCTGGAAAAGGGCCTGAACTACCTGATGAAGCAGATCCCCAAGGGAGACACCGGCGTCGGCCACTACTTCTACGGCCACTATTACGCCGTGCAGGCGATGTGGCACGCCGGCGGCGACTGGTGGAAGAAATGGTACCCGGCCATCCGCGACGAGCTGACCGCGGCCGGGTCGCCGCACCGCCAGCGCGAAGACGGCTCGTGGATGGACGCCTCGATCTCGGCCGAGTACGGCACCGCCATGGCCTGCGTCATCCTGCAGATGCCGAACAATTACCTGCCGATCTTCCAGCGCTAGCAAAGTAGCCATCTCGCTCCGCGACGTAGCCTGACTCTCCGAGTCGGGCGCCCGACTCGGAGAGTCAGGCTACGAAACTACGCCAACGGGGTCGGGAGTCGATTTAGT